>JAUIGO010000080.1 GCA_030429955.1 Bacteroidia bacterium | reverse complement strand
TGAATGGTATTCGTATTTATTGTGGTGCTTACCCAACAACAAAAGAAGCTGTAGGTTATTCTACGTCTTTTATTGTACCAACAGCTAGTATTCCTAATGGGAAAGATGGAGGTGGTGGCAATAAATCTGATATTCCTGATGGAGATGGATTGAATGGTGGACAAAATGGTTGGCCTCCTAGCGCAAATTACCCTCAGCAATAGTATATTTTTAATGGATTTCTTTTTAAATAATTATTCATTTATAATTAATTTTATTGAAGTAATTGCAGCTATCACAGGAATTTTTTGCTATAAAAAGTTCAGTAATACTCCAGTAAAATATTTTATTTATTTTTTGATTTATGTGGCTATTATTGAAATGATTGGAGCTTATCCCACTTATGTAGAAAATTTTGAATATTTATCAGAAGTAAAAGAGTTATTAATAGGAACAAAAATTGAAAAAAATTATTGGTTTTACACTATTTTTTGGATTATTGGAAGTGCTGTATTTTATTCATTCTATTTTTGTCAATTTTTAGAATCTGATATTTCAATAAAAGTGCTAAAATATTTCACTTCAATATTTGTTTTAAGTTCAATAGTGTATATACTATTTTATTGGAATTCTTTTTTTGTATCATCCTTTTATTTTGTCAACATTTTTAGTGCTTCAATTATATTGTTAAGTGTAGTATTGTATTTTGTTGAAGTATTAAAAACACAAAAAATATTAACTTTTTATAAATCTATAAATTTTTACATTGCAGCAGTGTTATTAATTTTTTTCTTAATTAAGACACCATTACTTTTTTATGATGTTTATTTTTCACGTTCAGATATGGATTATTTAAGATTAAATGCCACAATTAGCATCTTATGCATTGCTTTTATGTACGTAACCTTTTCATTAGCTTTAATATGGTGCAAACCTCAGAACAACTAGTCAGTACAGATGCTGAAAGGTACTTATTAATTTATATGATTGCTGTTTTGGTAATTGTAACGGGACTGGTTATTTTATTTTTTATAATTTTTCAAAAAAGGAAAAACAAATTACTTCTTGACAAAATCCAACGTGAAAGAGAGTTTGAAGAAACACTAGTAACAACACAAACAGAAATACAGGAACAAACCCTTAAAAATGTCGGGCAAGAGTTGCATGATAATGTAGGTCAATTACTATCTGTGGCTAATATGCAGTTGAGTTTAGTGTCATCTTTAATGCAAGATTCTGTTAAGAAAAAAGTTGATGACACAAAAGCTGTTATTGGTGATGCTATTAAAGAAATACGAAGCTTATCAAAAGTTTTAAATAGTGAAGTGATACTGAATTTTGGCTTAAATCAGTCTATAAAAAATGAAATAGATAGAATAAACAGATTAAAAACCATTGATGCGGAAATGACTTTAGAAGGATTGGAAAATGAAATACAGAATAAAGATGCCATTATCATGTTTAGGATATTTCAAGAATTCTTATCAAATACTATTAAATATGCTGAAGCAAGGACTTTTACAGTAAATTTAAATTATTTGAATGATAAGTTGATTATTACTGCTAAAGATGATGGAAAGGGCTTTGATTTTAAAAATGTAGAAAAAGGCTCTGGACTAATTAATATGAGAGATAGAGCTGCGTTGATTAATTCAAAATTAAGTATAACATCTCAACCAAACAAAGGAACAAAACTGGAATTGGTATATCCAATAACGAAAGTTAACCAAACCACTTAAACATCTTTTTTATTAACCTTAATTTTCCATTATAAGGTGCATAACGAATAGGTGGATCAAACCAAGTACCTCTTTTAGAAATAGACTTGTGATGCGAAAATGTATCAAAACCATGTTTACCATGATAAGCACCAATACCACTAGCGCCAACACCTCCAAAAGGCAGTCTGTGATTTCCAAAATGAATTAAAGGGTCATTGATGGCTCCACCACCAAAACTATAAGTGTTTAGAATTTTATTGGTGAATTGTTTGCTTTTTGAAAATACATAAAGTGACAAAGGCTTGTCATAATTGCTTATAATGTTGTCTATATCTGCTTCATTGGTATATGTTAAAATAGGAAGTATTGGCCCAAAAATTTCGTCTTGCATCAACTTGCTATCCAAATTTGGATTATCTACAAGAGTAGGAGCAATGTAACGTTCTTCAATGTGGTGTTCACCACCAAAAACGACATTTACACCTTCAAGCATTTCATTTAAACGCTTGGCATTTCGTTCATTTATAATCCTTGGAAAGTCTTCTGATTCTTTTGGATTTTCGCCATAGGCATTAATAATTTCAGTTTTTAAAGCGTCGATTAATTCATTCTTAATCGACGCATGTGTAATAATATAATCTGGCGAAATACAAGTTTGTCCTCCATTAAAGAATTTCCCCCAAACAATGCGTTTTGCAGCAAGTTTTAAATCGATGGTTTCATCAACAATACAAGGCGATTTTCCGCCTAGTTCTAAAGTTACTGGAGTTAAGTGTTTTGCAGCAGCTTTGGCAACAATCTTCCCGACAGGAACACTTCCTGTAAAAAAGATATAATCCCATTTTTGTTCTAACAATTCGGTTGCAACTGGAATTCCACCTTCTATTGAAGTCGCATGTTCTTTGTTGAAAACGTTTTTAATAATGTCAGTTACCAATTGCGACGTGTGAGCAGTCAACTCACTTGGTTTCACAACCACAGTGTTTCCAGCTGCAATAGCCATGATTAATGGTTCAATGGCTAGTAAAAAAGGGTAATTCCAAGGAGCAATCACCAATACAGTTCCATAAGGTTCTTTGTAAATATAGTCAGTTGAAGGAAACGTTAACATGGAAGGCTTTACGCGCGTTAGCTTTGCCCACGATTTTAGGTTTTTTAGAGTTAAGTTTAATTCTGAAATTACAATGCCAAATTCACTTATAAAAGACTCAAAAGTCGATTTTTTGAAATCACTTTTTAGCGCATCATAGATATCTTGCTCTCTATTGATGATTTCTTGTTTCAGTTTTTTAAGAACAATAATTCTAAACGAAACATCTTTAGTTTGCTGGGTTTTAAAGTACGTTCTTTGTTGTTGAAGTATGTTGGGAATATTCAAGATATTTTTCTTATAAAGATAATAATTTAGTTAGAACAAGCATCCCAAATTGGATCTTTTGGTGTAGGTGCAATAACTGTAATTTGTTCTTTGCTTACAGGATGGATGAAATCTATTTTTCGTGAGTGTAAATGAATACTCGCATCTTTATTACTTCTGTCAAATCCATATTTTAAATCACCTTTTATTGGAGAACCAATACTTGCCAATTGACAGCGAATTTGATGATGCCTTCCAGTTTCTAAATTCACCTCAAGAAGAAAATAATTATTTAGATGTTGAATAACTTCGTAATGTAGAATCGCTTTTTTACTGTCCTTAGTTTCGTGATTATAAGCTGTAGATTTATTGTTCTTTGGATTCTTTTTCAACCAATGAATTAAAGTGTTTTTTTCATTTTCGGGCTTTTCTTTTACCACAGCCCAATAGGTTTTATTCACTTTTTTATCTGAAAATAACTTATTCATTCGAGGTAATACTTTCGAAGTCTTTGCAAAAACCACAATTCCTGTAGTTGGTCTGTCTAAACGATGTGTTACTCCTAGATAGACGTTTCCAGGTTTGTTGTACTTGTCTTTAATATAGTCTTTTACAACTTCACTTAAAGGTTGGTCTCCAGTTTTGTCACCTTGTACAATATCGCCAGCTCGTTTATTAACAATGATGATGTGATTGTCTTCGTAAAGAACTTGTAAATTAGATTTGTCAGATAATGTCTTGGACATTTTAGTATTGCTCAGAATCAGAAGGGAAGTCAATTGTTTTTACATCATCAACATATTGCGAGATGGCTTTGGTCATATCTTCATAAAGATTCATATAGCGTCTTAAAAAACGCGGATTAAACTCATGTGTCATTCCAATCATATCATGTAAAACAAGCACTTGTCCATCAACACCATTTCCAGCACCAATACCAATAATCGGAATACTAACACTTTCAGCAACTTGCTTAGCCAATTTAGCTGGAATTTTTTCCAGGACAATACCAAAACAACCAATACGCTCCAACATTTTAGCATCCTCAACCAGCTGCAAAGCTTCCTCTTCTTCCTTAGCTCTAACAGTGTAGGTTCCGAATTTGTATATAGATTGTGGTGTCAATCCTAAGTGTCCCATCACAGGAATTCCAGCATTAAGAATACGTTTTATGGATTCTTTAATTTCTTTTCCACCTTCAAGTTTTACTGCATGACCACCAGATTCTTTCATGATTCTAATAGCAGAACGCAAGGCCTCTTTAGGATCACTTTGGTAGCTTCCAAAAGGTAAGTCAACCACAACTAAAGCTCTTTCAATGGCTCGAACTACAGAAGATGCATGATAAATCATTTGGTCTAAAGTAATAGGTAATGTGGTTTCATGACCAGCCATAACATTACTTGCAGAATCACCAACTAAAATCACATCAATTCCAGCGCCATCAACAATCTTTGCCATGGTATAATCATAGGCAGTAAGCATGGAGATTTTCTCACCATTGCTTTTCATGTCAACCAATGACTTAGTTGTAACTCTCTTATATTCCTTTTTTGCAGTAGACATAGTTTCTTAATTAGAATGTAAAAATAGTAAATAAACAGAAAGTCATGTATGTTAATTATTCAATAATGCTTTTCAGATGAAAGTATATCGATTATTTTAGGAAAAAATTTAATCATGCGAATCATTTCTTTTTTCTTAGTATTCCTCATTTCAGGTACAATCTTTGCTCAAAATTCAGATGAATTGGAAGTAAAAAACACCATTATAAAATTCTTTGATGCCTTCCATAAACAGGACAGTGTTGCTATTAAAGAATTGGTGTCAAAAGATCTAAAATTACAATCTATTGGAAAGAATAAAGAAGGTGTTACTCAATTACGTAACGAAGAATTTAGTGCTTTTTTAAAGTCCATTGTATCCATTCCTAAAGATCAAAAATTTGAAGAAAAATTATTGGATTTTAAAATTCGAATTGATGGTGATATGGCTAATGCTTGGACACCTTACGAATTTTGGTTCAATGACAAGTTTAGTCATTGTGGAGTAAATTCGTTTCAGTTGGTAAAACTTGAAGGTGCTTGGAAAATTATTTATTTAATTGATACGAGAAGGAGAGAAGGTTGCAATCAGTAGACAGTATTCAGTTGCAGTTTTCAGTATAAAATCTTTGATTTATTGATTAGTCATTAAGAGTCTTCACTTTGGGAAGATTTAAATGGGTTTAACAATCCGATAAACTCACTCTAACTGCCAAACCACCTTCTGACGTTTCCTTGTATTTAGTATGCATATCCTTTGCGGTTTCCCACATCGTGTTTACCACATCATCCAAAGGCACTTTTACATTTTTTGGGTCTGTTTCCAAAGCCAATTCGGCAGCATTAATCGCTTTGATGGCTCCCATCGAGTTGCGTTCAATACAAGGTATTTGCACCAATCCTCCAATTGGATCACAAGTCAACCCTAAGTGATGCTCCATAGCAATTTCAGCAGCAATTAAAACTTGTTCTGGTGAACCTCCTAAAACTTCACATAAAGCTCCTGCAGCCATGGCAGCACTTACACCAATTTCTGCCTGACAGCCACCCATTGCAGCGCTTATTGTAGCACCTTTTTTAAAGATACTTCCAATTTCTCCAGCCACTAATAAAAATTGTTTGATGTCTTTAAAATCGGCTTCATGGTTTTCGATCACCATATAATACATTAACACAGCTGGAATCACGCCTGCACTTCCATTAGTTGGTGCTGTAACAACGCGACCTAATGATGCATTAACTTCATTAACACTCAAGGCAAAGCAGCTTACCCATTTTAAAATTTGCCTGAATTTTACTTCAGTTTTTCTAATGGCTTCTAACCATTCCTGAGGAGTTGTGTAAGTGTAATCACCAATAAGTTTATGATGCATGTCATAAGCACGACGTCTTACGTTTAAGCCTCCAGGCAAATTACCTTCAGTATGGCAACCAATGTACATGCATTCTAACATGGTTTGCCAAATACGAGTCATTTCATAATCAATAGCTTCATCACTTCGAAGCGATCTTTCATTTTCAATGACGACTTCAGAAATGGATTTGTTTAAATCACTACAATACTCCAGCAGCTCTGTTCCTTTTTGAATTGGATAAGGAAATGTTGCAAAAATCTCTTTGTTTCGTTTTGAATTCTTACGCTCTTCTTTCACTACAAATCCACCACCAATTGAGTAAAATGTAGAACTTGTTTTTTTACCATCAATTACTGCAGTAAACTTCATGCCATTGGCATGAAAAGGGAGAAATTTTCTATTGAAAACAATAGCTTCTTTTGGATGAAACTCAAGAGGCCTTTCATTATTAAAAACCAAAACATTGGTGTTTCTAATGGAAGCAATAATAATGTCTATGGATTCGGTTGGAATGGTTTCAGGATCTGCACCACTTAAGCCAAGCATAATGGCTAAATCTGTAGCATGTCCTTTTCCAGTTAATGATAAAGAACCATATAAATCCACAATTATACTATCAACGCTATCAAATTTATTAACAGCTTTAAGCTCTTTAATCCATCGTTCAGCTGCACGCCAAGGTCCTAAAGTGTGAGAACTCGATGGTCCTACACCAATTTTTAGCATGTCAAAAACCGAAATACATTCCATGAACTAATCCTTTTTAGTGTTTGGACAAATATAAATGTTGTACACTTAATAACACGTAAAGACGAATTAATTATTTTGAATAAAAAAAGCCTGAAAAAATGAAGTTTTCAGGCTTTAGGCTTTTTGTAAATGTTGCTTATCTCAAGTCAATACTTTGTATGTCATTCAAATTCATGACTGCATTAATATCTGATATGTCAATACCATCAATATTATCAGCAGGAACCACAACAACTCTAAACACTTGATCTTGTGTCCAAATATCATCTAAACTGCTAAAATCTGTGGTGCCATCTAAAAAGAAGCGTACATCATCTTGTGTGAAATCGAAGTTGTAAACCAAATTGGTATCATCATCAAAGTAAACAGTTTGCGGCATTAAACGCCAAATATCTTGTCCATTAATGGTGTCCCATAAAATGTAAACAAGCGTTACATCTGAAGGCAACACATTAAATCCATAAGCCTCAATATATTCATAATCATTAGCAGAGTTAAAATCAATGACAATTTCAAAAGCAGATGAAGCTATAATTTCACCATCTAATCCATCAAACCCTGGAGGACCTTGTGGGCCAGGATCACCTTCGCAAGCTGTTAATAATAATGCAAATACTGTAAATAAAGGTAATAAGCGTTTCATAATATATAAGATTTTGTTTTTATGTATCAAATCATGTACCAAAAGAGTCATTGATGTAATTTAATTTTTAAAACAATTCTGACACCTTGTCATATTTTTTGTCATGGCACAATGATTGACAATAACAAGATGTATTTAAAAAGAAATTCAACACAAAAAGAATAAATAAAGTTATGAGTAAAATTATTGGAATTGATTTAGGAACAACAAACTCATGTGTTTCTGTTATGGAAGGTAACGAGCCAGTTGTGATAACAAATGCTGAAGGAAGACGTACAACACCTTCTGTAATTGCTTTTGTTGAAGGTGGCGAAATTAAGGTTGGTGATCCTGCAAAACGTCAGGCTGTGACTAACCCAACAAAAACGGTTTATTCCATTAAACGTTTCATGGGAAACAAGTATTCTGAGTCTAAAAAAGAAGCAGAACGCGTTCCTTATAAAGTAATTAAAGGTGACAACGACACACCAAGAGTAGATATTGATGGTCGTTTGTATACACCTCAAGAATTGTCAGCAATGGTGCTTCAAAAAATGAAGAAAACAGCTGAAGAGTTCTTAGACCAAGAAGTAACAGAAGCAGTTATTACTGTTCCTGCTTATTTTAACGATTCTCAACGTCAAGCTACAAAAGAAGCAGGAGAAATTGCTGGTTTAAAAGTTCGTAGAATCATTAACGAACCAACAGCTGCAGCTTTAGCTTACGGAATGGATAAGA
>JAUIGO010000017.1 GCA_030429955.1 Bacteroidia bacterium | reverse complement strand
CTTTCTCAATTATTGCAATTACCACCAAGCGAAGGTTTTGATGTAGAATCTATTACAATTGATTTGACTGATGCAGTATTAGCTTATAATGACTCTGAAGAGATTTTATCTTACGCACTCAATAATAGACCAGAAATTAAAAATGCTCAACTTAATATTGAAAATGCTGATTATAATATTGAAATAGCAAAAAGCGGTTTTTATCCTACTCTAACTTTTGGCGCTGGATTAGGAACTTCATACCAACATATTCAAGGACAAGATGATGTGATACCTATCTTTGATAGTGATACAGGTCAGCTAGTTGAATTACGTCCTAATGGATTTGGACAGCAGATAGAAAACAACTTAGGATATAATTTTGGATTTAATTTAAGTGTTCCAATTTTTAGTGGATTTAGAAATAAAGTAAATGTCAATAGATCCAGAATTACTAAAGATAGGTTAGAATTACAGTTAGAACAAGAGAAACAAAATATAACAACAAACATTGAGCAAGCTTATGCTGATGCTAAAGCATCGTTAAAGCAATATGAAGCTTCTAGATTATCTGTTGAATCACAGGAATTAGCCTACCAAAACGCTCAAGATAGGTTTGACTTAGGTGCAAGTACTTCATTTGAGTTAGAACAAGTAAGAATTAGACTAATCAATGCTCAGTCCTCTTTTTTAAATGCTAAGTACAATTATGTATTTACAACTAAAGTGTTAGATTTTTATTTAGGTAAATCACTTACAGATTAAACGTGGCATATATTCTAAACATAGAAACCTCAACAACAAACTGTTCAGTCTCTCTTTCTTTTGAAGGAGAGACTTTGGTTTTAAAAGAGGATTATGATAATAACTATTCACATGCTGAAAGACTACATGTGTATATAGATGAGGTTCTGAAGCAAGCTCATATTATATCTTCACAACTTGACGCTATTGCAGTAAGCAAAGGTCCAGGTTCGTATACAGGGTTGCGTATTGGTGTCTCTGCAGCCAAAGGTTTATGTTTTGCTTTAGGTAAGCCATTGATAGCAATTTCTACACTTGAAGCTTTAGCACATCAAGTTAAAACAGATGAAGGTATTATCATTCCAATGCTTGATGCAAGACGTTTAGAAGTCTATTCAGCCGTTTTTGATAGTAGTTACAATAGACTTAGAGAAACGCAAGCACAGGTGCTTAATGAAGACTCATTTAAAAGTTATTTAAAAGAAGGTAAAGTCACTTTTATTGGCAATGGTGTTGCAAAAACAAAAGAGCTCATCTCACATAAAAATGCTGTTTTTATTGAAGGTAAATTGCCTTCTGCAAACCAGATGAGTTTATTGTCTTTTAACAAGTATAAAAAAAGCGACATCGAAGATGTTGCTTATTTTGAACCTTATTATTTAAAAGATTTTGTGGCTTTAAAGTCAAGTAAATAATCAAGTCCTCTCCTTTTAGGAGAGGATTTAGGAGAGGGCTTTAACCTTGTTTCTTAATTTCTACTTGATGTGGATAAGGAATTTCAATACCTGCTGCATCAAGAGCTTCTTTAGTTTGTTCTGTAACATCAAAATACACTGTCCAATAATCTTCGGCTTTAGACCAAGGTCTTACGGCAAAATTTACAGAACTATCAGCCAATTCTGAAACATTCACAGTTGGTGCAGGATCTTTAAGCACCAAAGGATGAGATGTAAGCACATTCATAAGCACTTCTTTTGTTTTTTTAATGTCTGAATCATAACCAACACCAAAAGTCAAATCTACACGACGAGTTCCTTCAGTCGTATAGTTTACTATATTTCCGTTAGATAAAGCTCCATTTGGTATTATAATCTCTTTGTTTGAAAGACCAGTAAGCTTTGTGGTAAAAATTTCAATTTCTTTGACCACTCCAATTTCTCCTTGAGCTTCAATAAGATCACCAATTTTAATGGGTTTAAAAATCATAATTAACACACCTCCAGCAAAATTGCCTAAGCTGCCTTGTAAAGCTAAACCAATGGCTAAACCAGCTGCTGCAATGATGGCTGCAAATGATGTAGTTGGAACACCTAAAGTGCCAAGGAGTGTAATGATTAAAAGGATTTTCAAGATCCAACTGACTAAATTTAATAGGAATTTTTGAAGGCTTTCATCATAATCACGCTTAGCCATAACGGCCTTAATACCTTTCATGATTTTTTTGATGGCCCAAGAACCAATAATCCATATTAAAATGGCTCCAATAACCTTAATGCCATATACTGAGGCAAAATCTATCACCTTGTCTAAAATTTCGTCTAAATTCATTTCTGTTTTTGTTTTAATAGTTAAAAAGTAATGCTAAAAGTGCTAAAATAGCTGGAACAGCTTGCACGTAGAACAAACGAATGTTCTTTGTTGAGTAAGACCCATAAATTCCTGCAATGGTCACACAAACTAGAAAAAATATAGCAAATTGACTGCTTTTTTCCAAAAGTGAAAATAACAAACCAGCAGATAAGAATCCATTATAGAGGCCTTGGTTGGCTGCAAGCACTCTGGTTTCTTCTGCAAACGCTTTTGATTTTAATCCAAAAGTTTTAATGCCTTTGGGCTTGGTCCATAAAAACATTTCAAGTACTAAAAAGTACAAATGTTCTATAGCTACAAATAGGATTAATACGATTGCAATTGTATTCATTTCTATTCTTTTATAAACGTTAAGGCTTGTTCAACTTCTGAAACAGGTAACTTACAAGATTTGTTTACACACACATAAATTAGTGTTTTTCCTTTAATAAATCTATTTTTTAGAAGTGGTAAATTGCTTTCTGCGTTGCTTCCAACTACTAACTTATTTGGTAAATAATGAGTATGAATAGCTTTGACTTTTTCATGCACATCAGAGCCAACAATGGCTACTTCATAAAAATTATTGGTATAGTTAAGCATCAAATCAAGCCAATTTGAAAACGTTGAAGGATACTCAGTAATTTCAGGCACAACGTTATGCAACATGGTTTTCGAGGTTTCAGAATAAGCCTCATTATCGAAATAGTGAGATAACTTTAGCAAGTTTTTTGCCATGATGGAGTTGCTTGATGCAATCACATTATCCCTATATTCTATTGTTCTTGAAACTAGTTTTGTGTCTTCATTTGATGTAAAATAAAACATCTTGGAAACATCATTAAAAAAATGGTCAAAGGCATAATTGGTTAAATTTCTAGAAGCAGATAACCATTGTTCGTCAAGCGTGTTTTCGTATAAACTTATAAAAGCTTCGATAACCGTTGCGTAATCTTCAAGATATCCATTAATAGTACTCTTGCCATCTTTATAGTTGTGGTATAAACCACCATCTTCTTTTATTTGAGTATTTAAAATAAACTTGGCATTCTTAATGGCTGTATTTAAAAACTCTGAATTATCAAACACTCTGTATGCATCAACATAAGCTTTAAGCATCAAAGCGTTCCATGAAGTGAGCACCTTATCATCTAATCTTGGTCTATTTCGTTTGGCTCTTTCTTTTAGAAGTAGACTTTTCCATAGAGCTTTCTTTTTGGTAATTTCATCAGTTGAAATGCTATACTTTTTACAGAGCACTTCGTCAGAATCTTTTCTTATAAGCACATAGTTATCATGTTCCCAGAAGCCATAATCATTTACATTGTAATAATCTGCAAAAAGCTGAAAATGGTCACCTAATAATTGTTTTAATTCCGCTTCTTGCCAAACATAAAACGCGCCTTCTTCAAGTTTTCCGGAAGGCGTTGTACTATCAGCATCCAATGATGAGTAAAAGGTGCCATTGGTATCTGTGAGTTCTCGTTTTACAAATTCCAATGTTTCAAAAACCACTTCTTTGTACAACGGATTTTTGGTTATTAGATAGGCATCACTATATAAACTCACCAATTGTGCATTGTCATAGAGCATTTTTTCAAAATGAGGTACATGCCATTTGTCATCAACCGAATATCTTGAAAAACCTCCTCCAACATGGTCAAAAACACCTCCATAAGCAATTTTTGTAAGCGTTAGGTTGACATAATTTTGCAAATCCGTATGATTGTTTTGATAAGCTTCACGCAATAAGAAATGCAAATTATTTGGCATCATAAATTTTGGGGCTCTATTGGTTCCGCCTTTGATGTTATCAAAATTTTGAGACCATTTATTAACTGCGTTTAGTACAAATTCGTGGTTAAATTTAACCTCGTTGCGATTAAGGTTCACAACATCTAAGGATTTAATGCCATTTTCCAGTTTGTTTGCGTATTCAATAAGTTTTTTCGGATTTTCCTGAAATAATTCAGAGATTTGTTCCAATACGTTTATCCATTGGTTTTTTCTAAAGTAGGTGCCTCCCCAAACTGGTCGTCCATCGGGTAATGCGATGACATTTAAAGGCCAACCACCACTTCCTGTCATGAGCTGAACAGCATTCATATACACTTGGTCAACATCTGGACGCTCTTCTCTATCAATTTTTACGTTAACGTAATTGTCATTCATTACTTGTGCAACTTCAACATCTTCAAAACTTTCATGTTCCATAACATGACACCAATGGCAAGAAGCATAGCCAATACTAATGAGCAAGAGTTTGTTATTTGCTTTAGCTTCATTTAATGTTTCATCATTCCAAGCGTTCCAGTTTACTGGATTGTGCGCATGTTGTAATAAGTAAGGACTGGTTTCATTAATGAGTTGGTTTGTATATTGATTTGTCATTTGCACTGATGTTTGGCTTTTGTAACCACCAAGATTAATGATAAAATCATTATTATAAAGCAGCATTTTAGCATACTTTCAAAAGTACAAAAAGAAGCATAAAAAAAGCGTTCTTAATCTGAACGCTTTTTTATTAATTAGGATTTAAAGTTATTTTACTTCAAATGTAATTTTTAAGTTCACTCTGTATTCAGATACATTATTATCTTTTACAACCACACTTTGCGATTGCACAAATGCCGATTTAATATTTTTTACTGTTTTTGAAGCTTCTTTAACCGCTTTTACTGTAGCATCTTCCCAACTTTTGTCAGAATTTGCTAATACTTCAATTACTTTCATGACTGCCATAATTATATATATTTTAAATGTTTATACTATCTATAAGAAACAAAATAATTAATTAAGTCACAAATTCATTGAGGCTTTTTAACCATTAATCGCTTCTACAGTTTCAACTTTGCCTTTTAACATTTCTTTAAGCATGTTTTCTATCCCATTTTTAAGGGTAAATGTTGAAGATGGACAACCACTACAAGCACCTTGCAGGATTACTTTTACATTTTTAGTATCAGCATTGTACGATTCAAACTGAATGTTTCCACCATCACTAGCAACAGCAGGTTTTACATATTCTTCTAAAATATTGATGATTTCTTTTGAAATATCATCTAGTGTTTCAAAATGTGCTTCCTTAGCTTTTTCTGTGTTTTGCTTTATTTCAGGAGCATCAGCAACAACCATTGGTTTTCCGTTTTCAATATAAGTTCTAATAAATTCACGGAGTTCCATGGTGATATCGTTCCACTCAGCAATATCATATTTGGTAATTGACACGTAATTTTTGTCAATAAACACACTTTTCACAAACGGAAAATGAAACAATTCTGCTGCAAATGGCGATGATTTGGTTTCATCAATAGAGGTGAACTCAAACATGGCTGGAACTAAATTCTTGTTAGCTACAAACTTAATCACAGCAGGATTCGGTGTGCTTTCAGCGTATACAGTCACTGGCACTTTTTTAGAATCACTAGTAACGTTCACAACAATACCACCTTCATTTAAATAATTTTCAATTTGCTCTCTAACTTCTTCTTGTACATCAGGCCAAGTCACAATATCATAGCGCTCTATAGCAATAAAATTCCCTGAGATGTACACCTTTTTTACAAAAGGCAAGTAAAACAATTGTTGTGCAATAGGTGAGTTCTTAGCATCATCTATGTTGTTATACTCAAAGCTCTGATATTGAGTTAAAAAGCTATCAGCTTCAAATTTTATGATGGTTGGACTGCTGGTTTCTTGTATTGAAACGGAGATTTTCTTCATTATATCTATTTTTTGCAAAAATAATAAAAGAAAAGTGGAGTTATACATATATTTGGAATTCATTAACCAAATTGATTTGAAAGGAAAATACTACATTACAATATGTTTGTTGCTATGTTCTATGTATGGATTTGCTCAAAATCCTATTATTGCTATTAATGATGCTGCTGATGCTCAATCATTTTTTAGTCCAGAACAACTTATTGAAGATGTACTTATTGATAGTCCTTGTACTGTGGTAAGCGATTTTTCTTATCAGGTAAGCGGAAACCCAGGAAATAATACCACAAAAAGTTATGGTTATTTTAGGCGAGCTGGAGGAAGTACATTCCCGTTTGAAGAGGGTATAGTCATAACATCTGGTCAAGCTTATCCTGGTGGAAATACTGTGACTGGAGGCGTGATAAATTATCAAAATGGATTATCTGGAGATACAGATTTAGATAATGCTATTGTGTCTACACCAGGAACTTTATCTAATGATGCAACATTTATAAAATTCACATTTACACCTATTGCAGATAAAATAAGTTTTAGATTTTTAATGGCTTCAGAAGAGTATGGTGATTTTGAATGCCAATATACCGATAGCTTTGCTTTTTTGCTAAGAGAAGTTGGAACTACAACGTATACCAATTTAGCTGTTTTACCTGATGGGACTGAAGTAACAGTGACTAATATTAATAATAATACGACGGGTTGTAATTCTAATCCTCAATATTTTGCAGGCTATAGCCCTGCAATCAGAGACACTAATTATGGAGGGAGAACGGTAGCATTAACTGCTTCGTCTGATGTAACTCCTAATGTAGCTTATGAAATTAAACTTGTAGTAGCTGATGAAGATGACCAACAATATGATACTGCAGTATTTTTAGAAGCTGGAAGCTTTAATATTGGTCTAGACCTTGGTCAAGACTTAACGATTGCTGGAGGCAACTCAGCCTGTTCTGCTGAAACCTTAACTCTGGAAACCTTAATACCAACAACAACAGGCACACATACATGGTATAAAGATGGCGTTGAGATTACTGGTGAAACAAACTCAACCTTAGACGTTACAGAAGATGGTGAATATACAGTAGTTGTTGATTTTTCAGGAAGCTGTACTGCTACAGATACGATTATTGTTGAGTTTGCCACAAGTCCTGTCTTGAATCCTATTGGAGATCAATACATTTGTGACGACAACAACGATGGTTTCTGGACGCTCGATTTAGATACTCTCGCAGCTCAGGTACTGGACACTCAAGACCCTTCGGAGTTTACAGTGACCTTTCACGCTTCACAAGCAGATGCAGATAATAATGTGAATCCTTTAGGCACACCTTATACCAATGCTACGGCTTATGTGCAAGAAGAGATTTTTATAAGAATTGAAAGTAATATCAACACCAATTGTTATGATACAGATAGTTTTATCTTGGATGTTGTAGACCAACCAACAGCAACGCCTCAAAGCTATGCTTTGTGCGATAATGATGATGATGGTGATGACGCCAACGGATTTATAGAGTTCGATTTATCAACTTTGACGCCTTTAGTGCTTAATGGCCAAAATGCGGCTCAGTTTAATGTGACGTATCACTTAAATCAAGCTGATGCAGATGCAGCAATAGGAGCTTTACCATTAGTATTTACCAATACTACAGCCAATACACAGCAGCTGATTGTAAGAGTTGAAAATATTGACAATACAGATTGTTTTGAAACTGCAACCATAGATTTAGAGGTGTATGCATTACCAACGGTTCAGCCTTTTGTGGAACTGTTTCAATGTGATGATGATACAGATGGTTTTACCGAATTCAATTTAACAGAAGCTAATGAAATTCTATCAGCAAATTTTGCTACTGAAATATTCACCTATCATTTATTGTTAGCTGATGCTGAAGCAGGAATTAATGCTATAACCAACCCAACAACCTATACCAATCTCGATCCTTCAACAATGCCAGACATTTTGTATGTAAGGATTGAAACTACTGATGGTTGCTATAGAACAGCACAATTAAATTTATTAGTGTCTACGACTCAAATTCCACCAACATTTCAATTGACCTACGAAGTGTGTGATGACGATGCAGTAGATGGTGACCATAGAAATGGTGTTGCTACTTTTAACTTTAGTAATGCAGAGGCTTTAATCAGAGCTGAGTTTCCACCAGGTCAAATCATCACCATAACCTATTACGAAACTTTAGAGGATGCTTTAGCTGAAACCAATGCCATTGCAGATATAAGTAATCATAGAAATGATGCATCGCCAAACACGCAAACTATTTTTGTGAGAGTAGATAGTGATGTTGATAATTCCTGTTTGGGACTTGGTGAGCATATTACTTTAACGGTTAATCCACTACCAGAAGAAAATGATGTGGCTGATGTTGCATTTTGTACAGATACACCAAACGTTACCTCAATAGATTTAACACAATTTGATGCTGAGGTTAATGGCACACAAAACCCAGCAGATTTTACCATTTCGTATCACGAAACACAAACTGATGCTGATACAGGAGCGAATGCTTTGGTAAGTCCTTATGCGAATATTAGTAATCCACAAATTATTTATGTTCGCGTTGAAGATAATGTGACAGGCTGTTTTGTGTCTTCTGTAAACTTTCAAATTACCGTAAATACGAACCCAGTGATTTCCAATCCAACAGCTTTAGAACTCTGTGATGATGATAATCCTGGTGACCAAACAGAACTGTTTACCTTAGAAGATGCTTCAACTGAAATACTTGGAGGCATTACTGGAGTTACTTTAACCTTTCATGAAACATTGGTTGATGCAGATTCTGGAGCTAACGTAATTACAAGTCCATATAATAACACAAGTAATCCTCAAACGGTTTACGCAAGAGTGGAAGATGATGTTACAGGATGTTATAGCACAACGACTTTAGATTTAATTGTCAATGCCTTGCCAATATCCAATACAGATCCAGCAGATTTAATTTTGTGCGATGATGACAATGCAGGAAATGCTGTTGAAATTTTCGATTTAACTTTAAATGAAGCTTACATTTTAAATGGCGAAGTTGGTGTAACTGCCACCTATCATGAAACATTTACCAATGCTGAAAACGGAACAGCAGCCATTGCGACACCAACAGCTTATTCAAATACAAGTACACCACAAACCATTTATGTAAGAGTCACTAATGATACAACTGTTTGTTATGTAATTGTAGATTTCAATTTGATAGTTAACCCATTACCAGATGTTATTGCTGTTACCAATTTTATTGAGTGTGAAGATAACACAGATGGATTTTTCGCTTTTGACCTTAATAGCAAAACGCTTGAAATTTTAAATGGTCAGGATCCAGGAATATTTGAAGTAACGTATCACGAATCTCAAGCTGATGCAGATGCTTCTGCCAATGCGCTTACTAGTCCTTATACCAACTTAACAAATCCGCAAGAGATTTTTGTAAGCATTACAAATACTGTTACAGGTTGTGATGTTGCAGCATCAAGCTTTTTTATAGAGGTACAAGAATCCTCTAATGCAAATCTTGCTGTAACGCCTTATGTGATTTGCGACAATATTGGAGACAATGATGGTTTTGGACAATTTGATTTAATCACCAAAAATGCTGAAGTGCTTAATGGACAAGATCCTTTAACTTATGAAGTTACGTATTACGATTCGTTTGCTGATGCAGATTTGTATGTAAATCCAATTCCAACCATATATGAAAACGTAACCAACACACAAGTTATTTATGCTCGCGTTGATAATATAAACACACCAAACACGTACTGTTATGCCATCACAGAAATAACATTACAAGTTGATTTATTACCAATTTTCGATTTAGAAGATGAATATATTTTGTGCGTTGACTCTAACGGAACCGAAGTTGTAGGACCACCTTTATTGGATACCCAATTATCTGATACAGATTATTCTTTTGAGTGGTATTTGGAAGGCGTATTAATTTCTGGAGCAACATCTTCTAGTTATTTGGCTTTACAAGGAGGAACTTATGAGGTCATCGTAACAAACATAGTAAGTGGTTGTCAGAATACAGATAGTGCTTTAGTGATAGAAAGTGGACCACCAATGGTGACAGCAGTATTAACAACCGTTGCTTTTGCCGAAAATCATGTTATTGAAGCAACTGTTACAGGAAATGGCATCTACGAATTTAGTTTAGATGATGGTGCTTGGCAAGAAAGCAACATTTTTGAAAATGTTTCTGGAGGGTTACATACTGTAAAGGCAAGAGACTTAAATGGTTGTGGTATTGGTACTACAACAGTTTTAGTAATTGATTATCCGCATTATTTTACACCAAATGGAGATGGTTATAATGACACCTGGAATATCTATGGAATTGAAACTCAAGCTAACTCAAAAATTTATATATTTGACAGATATGGTAAGCTTATTAAACAGCTTAATCCAACAGGAGAAGGTTGGAATGGCAGGTTTAATGGAACGCTTTTACCAACAAGTGATTATTGGTTTACAGTTGAGTACGATGAGCCAATTAGTGGAGAGAGAAAAACATTTAGAGCCCATTTTACCCTGAAAAGATAAAACTTGATATGAAATTAGAAAAAATTTGCTTGATAGCAGTCATGCTTTTGTTCTCAAAAGTTTCCATCGCTCAAGAAGGTTTACCAATATATTCAGACTATTTAACGGATAATTATTATTTGATCCACCCTTCAATGGCTGGCGTTGCCAATTGTGCTAAAATAAGATTAACAGGAAGGCAGCAATGGTTTGGTCAGGATGAAGCACCTAGCTTAAATACGTTGAGTATCAATGGTAGGTTAGGAGATGGTCCTTCAGCAGCTGGAGCCATTGTTTTTGCTGATAAAAACGGTTACCATTCACAAACAGGAGCGTATTTAACGTATGCACATCACTTGATGTTTTCTAGAAATCCTATCGATTTAAACATGTTGTCTTTTGGTTTAAGTACTGGATTTATTCAATACAAATTAGATGAAACCTCATTTTTAGCAGATGGTTTCGACCCAATTATTGCAGGCATTGAGCAAACGGCTACCAACTTTAATATAGACTTTGGGTTCTCCTATCACTTTCTTGATTTTTATGCACATGCAACAGTAAAGAATGTGCTCGCTAATGAAGGTATTAACTTTAATGAACAAGGCTTAAGCTATGATAACTTAAGAACTTATTTGGTCTCGGCAGGAAATGTATTTAGTAAACTAGGAAGTGAAATGAGCTATGAACCATCAGTGATGTTTATGTATCGCGATGCTACAAAAGAATCATTGATAGATGTAAACATAAAAGCTTATAGAGAAATGGATTTTGGGAAACTTTGGGCTGGATTATCATACAGACGAAGTTTTGATGGTGCCGAATTTTTAGATGGTTCAGGAGTGAGCAGTCAGAAATTACAATATTTTACGCCATTGGTTGGAGTCAACTATAAAAACTTTGTATTTGCTTATACTTATTCTTATCAAGCCAACTCAGTGGTATTTAACAATGGAGGATTTCACCAATTAACCTTAGGGTTTAACTTTAATTGTGTTCGTGAAAAGTATGAGTGTAATTGTCCAAGTGTAAATTAAACTTTAAAATATAGTATTAAAAAAGGCTCCTATTAGGAGCCTTTTTTGTTTAAATGTCACATTGAGCGCAGTCGAAATGCTTCGATTTCCGAAATACTATAACTTCGACTGCGCTCAGTTTGACAAGGTGCATTAATTCCACTGATAATTTTTCTTCTTCGCTTGTGTTTTAATGGCTTTTATCATCGCGTTTTCCAATCCGTTTTTGGTGTCTTTTTGTTTTTCAGCAATGTAAGCTTTACGCTTGCTGTTTAATTCTTGAATTTCTTTATTAATAGCATCACGTTCTTTCTGCTTCTTTTCAAGGTAAGCTTTTACTTCTTCTGCGCTTTTCCCTTTTAGTTCATCAGGTAATTCACTTGGTTTTAATTTTTCAATAACAACTTCTTCCTGTTCAACAGCATCCACTAAATCCCAAGAGGAGTTTTTGTATAAATGAGAGCTTTTGCTTACAGTTCTTCCAACTGCGTTTGCCTTGCTGTAATCTTTGGCTTTATCGTCTTGTTCAGCTTGCAACTGCATTTTTTCTCTACCTTTATTTCCATACATCACATAAGTTCCATTAAGTTTTTTGTTGAGCTTTAAAATAGCATCATCGTAAGGCGAAGCAATATGAACTGTAGCTCTGTTATGGTTTATGGCCATATAGTTGCCTTTGGTTAAATCGGCACCTTCTTTCCAATAGGTAGAAATACCATCATAATAATCGCCACAAAAAATGGTATTTACAGTAACATCTTTTTCATTGGCATTTACTGCTGCATGTTTGTAACTTAAATATCCTTGATTGAATGGTTCGTTTCCTGCAATGAAAATAAGTTTTAAGTCATCAGGATTGTTTCCCCATTTTAACTGATTTAATGAGGTCTGAATCACTTGTCCACAATATTCATTGCCTCCATTTGTAGTGAGAGAAAACAGTTCTTTTGAAATATCATCGAGGTCTTCACTAAAACCTATCACTTGTCTGATGTAGCCTTCATCACTGTTTAATCTGTCGTTACCATATTCATAAATGGCGATTTGAAGGTTTGGTCTTTCACCTTCGCACTTGGCATAAGAAAGTTCGTTAACTATTTCCCATAACTGCGCTTTGGCTTGGTCTATTAATCCATCCATGCTATTGCTAGTGTCTAATAATAGTGCAACTTTAATAAATTGCTTGTTTGACTTAGGTTTGTTATTCGCATTTGTTACGAAAGTTCCAACCATAAGTAGTCCTAAAAAAAAGGCTTTAATTTGAGTTGTCATGATTTACTTGTTTTAAATTGATGAATGTGTTTTAACATAAAGTAAAACTAAGACCAACTTTTTTCTCAAAAAACCAAGAATGAGTAAACACATCATTTGAATGAGTGAAACGATATTTTAAATTCGTAAAGCGGTAAAAAAAGGAAGTAAAAGCACCTTTTTATTAATTTTAGCATTTTATAATACCAAGTAAAGTGTGTAAGTTTACGATTCAAATTTAATAATGAAACACAGTTTTAAACATATCATTATTTGTATCACGTTGTGCCTAGGCTTGTATTCATGGTCTCAGACTAACAATACAACGAATAAGCAAGACACTTTTATTGTTAGAGGTTCAGTTATAGAAAATGACACCAATAAGCCTATTCCTAAAGTGAATGTTGAGGTTAATGGAGGTGCTTATACTACAACAAATAATGAAGGAGAATTTAGAATTCAAGTAAAGTTGAATGATGAACTCGTGATTAGACATAGTGATTTTGAAACGGTTTATATCATCATAAAAAGCAACGAGCGGATTACTGTACAGGTTCAGCCCAATTCCAGAAACCTATCAACAAAATACAAACGTATTGATGCCAATCTGTTTAATGCCTTGATAGATTCGGCCGAATATTACAAAAAGAGAAATACAGACAAGAGCATTGAGTTTATTACTGATGCTAAAGCTATTGCTAACTCTAGCAAGAATAATGCAACGGTTTACGAAGTATTAGCAGATGTGTTTTTTGAGCTTAAACAATATGATCTTGCTGTAACCAACTATAAAATAAGCCTGCAAAATGTAAATTCTATTGAGGTAAGACTAAAAATTGCAAAAGCGTACGAGCTCAACAAAAACTATCAGGAAAGTTTAGACATGTACAATGCCTTAGATAGAAAATCACTTTCCAATTGGCAAAAGGTTGAGTTGCTAGAAGGTCTTGGTGATGTGTATTACAACACCAAAGATTATTCAAAAGCGATTGATGCTTACAATCAAGGATTACTTGTGGCTCAGGAACATTTAATTACGCCGAAAGTCACTGATTTAAACTCAAAAATTGCACAATCTTATCAAGCCAGTGGAGCTAATGATAAAGCTTCAGGTTATTTTGAAAATTCGTTAAATCTTGCTAATAAAGAAAACAAAAAAAGAGCAGCCGAAGAGAAAGTTAAAGTAGCCGATTTTCAAAACATCAATCAAGCTTATGAAGCTGAAATAGAATTACGAAAAGATGCTTTAGATGATATTGAAGACATTGAACACGATTCAATTATTGATAATGAAAGCGCGCTAACACCTCAAAAACAAAATTATAAAATTGGTAATGCCTATGCCTTGAAGAAAGATTTTGGCAATGCGATTAACTTTTTGGAAAAAAGTATTGAAGAAGCTGGAAATAAAGAAGATTTGGTAGTTAAAAAAGATGCGACTAGAAAACTATCTGAAGTGTATAGAGACGCTGGAGATATTGAAAAAGCATTAACCACAGCCAAAGAGTATGAGCGCTTGGTAGATGAACTTTACATTAAAAAAGATCAGGAAATTTCCCAGGCTGCAAGAGTAAGGCAAGATTTAAACGAAAAGCAGAACCGAATTACAAGTTTGGAAAAAGACAGAGCCTTGTCTGAAAGTAGATTTCAGCTCACACAAGAGCGAAACAAAAGTCAAGAACTGATCATTTATTCCTTGATTGGTGGAGTTATTTTGCTCTTGTTTGCTGGCTATTTTATGTTCAAAAACATGAAGCAGCAGAAATTAAATAATAATCTTTTGGCTTTGAAATCGTTGCGTAGTCAGATGAATCCGCATTTTATTTTTAATGCGCTTAATTCGGTAAATAGTTTTATTGCAAGCAATGACGAACGTACTGCAAATAAATATCTGTCTGATTTTTCATTGCTGATGCGAGCTGTTTTAGAAAATAGTGAAGAAGATTTTATCCCGCTAGAGAAAGAAATTGAATTGCTTGAATTGTATACCAAGCTAGAGCATTTTAGGTTCAAGGATAAGTTTGATTATGCCATAACTATTGATGAGAATGTTAATGTTGATGATTTTCAAATTCCGCCAATGTTATTGCAACCTTATATTGAAAATGCAGTTTGGCATGGCTTACGTTATAAAACTGAAAAAGGGCAACTCAACATCAATATCACACAAGTTGATAAAAACGAACTTAAAATAAGCATTACTGATGATGGCATAGGAAGAGAAAAATCTAAAGCCATGAAAACTGAGCATCAGAAAAAACACAACTCAAAAGGCTTAGGCAATATCAAAAAACGAGTTGCTATTTTAAATGAGATGTATAAGGACAAAGTGGATGTTTTTATTGAAGATTTTATGGATGCTGAAGACCATCCTGACGTTCAACAGGACAAGGGAACCAAAGTTGTTGTAACCTTAAAAAAAGACTGAGGCCTAAAAAAATTAAACTGAAAATTCCTTACCTTTTTAAGGGAAGGTGTCCGAAGGACGGAAGGGTTATAAACCACCTCGATTTCCGAATTTTGGATTCGGAAACCACTCCTCCTTAAAAAGGAGGAGAGTTAATATTATTAAAAAGACTGAAGCATGAAGCTTGGAGCAAGAAGTTTTACTTCCAGCTTCATTCTTCTAGCTTCCAACTTATAAATTATGAAACTAAACGCAATCATAGTAGAAGACGAAGAAACAAGTAGAGATATTTTAAGAAACTACTTAAACAAGTATTGTCCAAATGTGACTATTCTTGGCGAAGCAGCAAATGTAGATGAAGCTCTAGTGCTCATTAGAAACAATAAATTAGATCTGGTGTTTCTGGATGTTGAAATGCCTTATGGCAACGCCTTTGATTTATTGGATAAGGTTGGCGATAGAACGTTTGAAACCATTTTTGTCACTGCCTATAATCATTACGCTATGGATGCTTTAAATGCACATGCAAGCTATTATTTAATGAAGCCAATTTCTATTGATGAGCTTATCAAAGCTGTAGATTATGTTGTTGAAATAAAAGCCAAGGAAGATGCCTTGCAAGATGAGGTGTTAGTGCCTAAAACCAACAACGTGAATGGAAAAATAACCATCCCACAGCAAGATGGTTTTGAAGTGTTAGAAACCGCAAACATTTTATATTGTAAAGCCGATGATAATTACACTGAGATTTACTTGAATAGCAACAAAAAGAAGCTAGTGAGTAAAACCTTAAAATATTTTGAAGATGCCTTAGTAGATTCTGGTTTTGCAAGAGTTCATAAAAGTTATTTGGTCAACGTTAATGAAGTTGTGAAATATGTAAAAGGCAAAGGAGGTAGTGTGGTGTTGAGCAATGGAAAAGAAATTATGGTGTCAGCATCAAAGAAGTCGGATTTATTGTCTTATTTTAGATGATTAGAATTTCTCGCAAAGTCGCAGAGACGCAAAACATAAATTGAAATCGAATTTGAAGTTGAAGTCGAACTTGACCTAATACCTCAAACCTTATACCTAACGATATGCCAATCATAAAACCAGTAAACGGAAAATCACCAATCATACCAGACGATTGTTACATTGCTGAAAATGCCACCATTGTTGGAGAAGTCACTATGGGAAATCAATGCAGTATTTGGTTTAATGCAGTGATTCGTGGTGATGTACATTACATTAAAATGGGGAACAAAGTGAATGTTCAAGATGGAGCAGTCATACATGCAACTTATAAAACCTCACCAACTACTATTGGCAATAATGTGTCTATTGGTCATAATGCCATTGTGCATGGTTGTACCATTCAAGACAACGTACTTATTGGAATGGGAAGCATTGTGATGGACGATTGTGTGATTGAAAGCAATAGTATTATTGCAGCAGGAGCAGTAGTAACCAAAAACACTAGAGTAGAAGCAGGAAGTATTTATGCTGGAATGCCTGCCAAAAAGATAAAAGATATTAGCAAAGAACTCATTTCAGGAGAAATAAATAGAATTGCTGATAATTACGTCAAGTATTCGAGTTGGTTTAAGGATTAACTGTCATTGCGAATGAATGAAATGAATTTAAATGAACCTCATTTTAAAACTCCAAATACTCAACTTTAAAACCTTCTCCTAAAAGCGACTGCATCACTTCAGGATTTCCATTGGTAAAAAACTGATGTTTCGATATGGTTGAATGTGTATTGAGCAATTGATGTTTGTCTAATACTGATTTGGTCTGTTTGGCAACTGCTTCACCAGAATCGATAATTTTGATGTGATTAGGAAGCATCTCAATCAACATTGGCATTAAATAGGTATAATGAGTGCAACCTAAAACTAGGTAATCCATATTGGCGTCAAGCATTGGTTTTAAATAGATGTCAAGTAATGCTTTCATTTCATCAGAATTCAATTGACCACTTTCAATTAATTGAACAATGCCTTCGCCTTCTTGCTCAATGATATGTATTCCGTTGCTATATAAATCTGTGGTTTCATGAAATAAATCACTGGCTAAGGTGCCTTTAGTGGCTAAAATTCCAACCGATTTTGTTTGTGTTTTTAAGGCAGCAGGTTTTATAGCTGGTTCAATGCCAATAAACGGAATGTTATAGTTGATTCGCAAATGTTTTATGGCATTGGTTGTTGCAGTATTACAAGCTACTACAATGAGTTTACAGCCTTTTTTAATAAGCAACTCTACATTTTTAGTACTAAGTTCGGTAATACGTTCTTTACCTTTTGGACCATAAGGCGCATTATGGCTATCAGCCAAATAAATAGTGTTTTCGTTAGGTAACAACGCATGGACTTCTTTCCAAATGGAAGTGCCTCCAACACCAGAATCGAATATGCCAATAGGTTTTGTGCTCACGTTACAAAAATAAAAAAGCTGTCTTTACAAAGACAGCTTTTTTTATAGTATTTAAATCAAGGTTTTTATTAGAAACCTAATTCTTTTTTTACTGCTGGTAATAAATCGGTACCATCTGCAAATAAAACGCCTTGACCATTCATAGAATCCAATACATAGTTAAAGCCTTGAGCTTTTGCTACTTTTTGAATCGCTGCACGTGCTTCATCGTAAATAGGCTTCATTAATTCAGCTTCTTTCTTTTGTAAATCTTCTTGAGCTTGTTTTTGGTAAGCACCAATACTTTGTTGCATTCCAGTTACTTCAGTTAAACGCTTTTGATTTTCTTCATCAGTTTTAGTTGAAGCTTCAGCATCGTATTGCTTAGTTTTATTTTGATACTCTTTAATCATTGTTTGAATATCTGCTTCATACGTTTTTGCCAATTTTTCAAGTTCCGCTTGCGCAGCTTTCATCTTCGGCATTGCTTCAACCAGCTCCTGCGTGTTAATATGTGCAACTTTACTCTGTGCATTTGTAAAACTAATACTTCCAATAAAAAGTGCAGTTGCAAATAATAGGGTTTTTAAATGTTTCATTGTTTTAAAAATTGTGTTATAAATTGTTGTCTATTAATTGTTATTATTCTTTTTTGCTTTTGCGATGCTATCTTGTTTGCGTTTAGCTTCAAGTTTAGCTTTTCTTTCTTCTAATATTTTTTTCTTTTTTTCTTCAAGTGCTTTTTTTCTGGCTTCACGTTCTGTTAGTGGCTTTTCTACTTTTGCTTCAGTTGTTTTTGTACTGTCAGTTGTTTTTACCATGTCGCCTTCAATTACATCACCAAGAGTTTTTGTTTCCTCTGTTGCTTCTTGTTCTTCATTACGCTCTTCTATTTTGTCTTCTCTTGCTTTTGCTCTTGCGTCTAAAATGGCTTGTTTTTTTGCTTCAAGTTCTTGCTTTTTGGCTTCTCTATCTGCTAGTTGTTGTGCTCGTTTATCTGCAATTTCTTTTTCACGTTCTGCTTTTTTATCAGCCACTTCTTGTGCAGCTGCTTCACGTTCTTCATTTACTTCATCAGGAACAACATCTTCGGCTTCAGCTTCTTTTCGTTCTTGTTTATTATTTGCTTGTGTACGTTTAGATGTTCTGTTTATTGAACGTAATACTTGATCACTGATATCATAACGGTCTGCTGAATACAGCATAACTACATCTGCAGATTTATCAAACACAAAATCGTATTGTCTGCTGGTTGCAATTTCTTGAACTGCTGCAAAGATTTGGTCTTGTACAGGTTGCATCAATTGTTTTCTTTGTATCATTAAATCGCCATTTGGACCGAAACGTTTTTGTTGATAATCTAGGATATCGTTTTCTTCAACCGTTATTTCTTCTTGACGTTCTTTAATCAATTCAGGAGTCAATAAGACGCTTTCATTGCTTAATTGTTTTTTCTTTTGCTCAAGTGCGCTTAAACGTTGTTCTACATCACTTTTCCATTTTTGCACTTTAGCTTCAAGTTGCGCATTGGCATCTTGATATTCTGATACATTTTGTAGGATGTATTCAGTATCTATATAGCCAATTCTCACACCTCGCTGTGCCAACGCAGACCAACTCATTAACGATGCAAATGCCAGTAAAAAAAGAACTTTGGTTTTCATCCTGTTATTATTTAGAGTTATCGATTTCATCTTATAAATTCTTAAAAATGACGGACAAAACTGTCACGATTCCGTCAAACTGTTAATATTTATCAAATTAACGAAATATATTTTGAAAAATTTTAACGCTCGTACTAAATCGTTACTTGACCTAATAGAAAATATCGTGCCAAAATATTTTTTCTTTCTAAATAGTTGATTTTTTTGATAAAAAATACTTTTAGATTCCCGCTTTTGCGAGAAAGACAATTTATTTATTTTCAATACTTAAACGTATTGAAGTGTTAATTTTTATTTAAAATTGTTGTCCAATTATAAAGTGGGTTTCCCATCCATTTTTAACTGTTGTCCCTGGAATTGGATCAAACCCATGTCCAAAATCTATTCCTAATAAACCAAATGCAGGCATGAATAATCTAATACCAAGACCAGCAGATCGTTTTAAAGCAAACGGATTATAATCTTTAAAATTATCATACGAAGCACCACCTTCCATAAATGCCAAAGCATAAATTTTTGCTTGTGCACCTAATGAAATTGGATGGCGCAGCTCTA
This sequence comes from Bacteroidia bacterium, assembly GCA_030429955.1. GTDB lineage: Bacteria > Bacteroidota > Bacteroidia > Flavobacteriales > Flavobacteriaceae > CAJQLB01. The sequence goes on along the minus strand of JAUIGO010000017.1, from coordinate 30,284 downwards.
AAGAGAACTTGTTGTAAATTGTACCACCATCTTGAGACGATAGAGATTGATTAGGATAACCTCTTAAGGCAACGGCTTCACGACCATCTAAGCTATATGCTCCTAATCCATCACCACCAAGGAAGAAACGTTCAAACGGAATCACACCACGATCATTGTTGTAAGCACCTAGGAATCCAAATTCTAAACTTGGTTTTAATATAAGTTTACCAGCGATTCTAGCGTACCAATCTGCTTCAAACTTTACTTTATAAAATTCTAACCACTTAAAGCGTTCTTGGTCAATTTCTGAGATTCTTTCTGAGGCATCTGTATTTGTTGGGTCGTTTGCTAAGTCTTCAAATAGTTCTTCACGTTCATTTTTTAAAGCTGTATAATCAACATTATTAACGGCTGAATAAGGGAAAGAGAACTTTGCTGTAAGGTTAAAACTTGATCCTGCTGTTGGATAAATAGGGTCTACAGAGGTATTGTTTCTGCTAATTCCTAATGTATAAGCCAAATTATTTGACGAGCCATTACCAAAGGTAAATAGACCTGTATTATAGTTTTTTAAATCGTAATGTTGAAAACTCAACGCTTGTGACAAAGTAAAATAGTCATCAGGGACAGATAAACGTTTTGCTAAACCAACAGATAAACCAGTAATGTTAAAGCGTCTGTCTTTGTCAGCATTTCTGGTTATAGGATCGTATAAAAACTGTTTGGTATGTGATAATGACGTTGAAAACTGAACAGGCTTTTTACCGCCTAGCCAAGGTTCCATAAATGAGAAACTATAGGTTTGAAAAAATCTACTAGCTTGTAAACGTAACGATAATTTTTGACCGTCTCCCATTGGGATTGGTTTATAAGCTTCTTTTTTAAAGATATCTTTTATTGAGAAGTTATTGAATGAAAGTCCTAAGGTTCCAATGAAACCACCACCACCATAACCACCTTGTAGTTCTATTTGACTTGAACCACGCTCAACAACCGAATACTCCATATCCAAAGTTCCTTCAGTTGGATTTGGATTCAAAAAGTTTGGAGATATTTGTTGTGCATCAAAGAAGCCTAACTGACCAAGCTCACGAATGGTACGTATAACGTTGGCCTTGCTGTATAACTGACCTGGTCGTGTTCTGAGTTCTCTATAAACTACGTGGTCGTTAGTTTTGTCATTTCCTGTCACAGATATTTTATTGAAATATGCTGGTTTTCCTTCAATAACTCTAATTTCAAGGTCAATAATGTTTCCGTCTGCACTAACTTCAACTGGAGTAATGCTAGAGAATAAATAACCATTGTTTTGGTATAAGTTAGTTAAATCCAAACCATCTGGCTTTTCAGGATTTTCTATACGTTTCTCTAGTTCTACACCATTATAAGTGTCTCCTTTGTTTATTTGTAAAACGCTGTTCAGTTCTTCGTCTGTATATACTGTATTCCCTAAGAAATTTATATCGCCATAGGTGTATTGCTCTCCTTCTTCAACTCCAATGAAAAGTGAAATAGTATTGTTATCATTATACGCCAAAGAATCAGATGTGATACGAGCATCACGATACCCATTTTCTTTGTATTTATCAACAACACTTACAAGGTCTTCTTTGTATTCGTCTTCAATGTATTTTGAACGTTTATAAATACGAATTGGATTTTTCTTTTTGGTATTTTTCATTGCTTTACGCAACTTTTTACTTTTGAGCTTGTCATTACCTGTAAAAACGATGTCTTTTACCTTTACTTTGTCGCCTTTATCAATATTTAATTTCATATTGACCTTGTTGCTTTTCACAGTATCTGTAACAGTATATGTAGTAACGTTTACATTAGCATTTAAAAAGCCACGTTTTTTGTATGTGTTTTCTATATAATTTTTTGTGGTTGTAATTAAGTTTTCGGTAACCTTTATTCCTGGCTGGAGTTTATTTTCTTTAATGACATCGTCCTTTTTGCCTTTTCTGATACCTTCAATTTGAACTTCGTTCAATTCAGGTAAATCAAACAGTTCAATTTCAAGGTATACGTTGTCACCTTCAATTTTGGTGACATATAAATTGACACTGCTGAATAAGTTTGTTTTCCAAAGTTTGTTAAGCGCATCTCTGGTTTTGTCTCCAGGCACTCTTAAGGTTTCTCCTTTTCGTAATCCTGAAAACGTTATTATTGTTCCAGGACTATAATCTGTATCACCTGTAATAATAACATCTGCTAATGTGTATAGTTTGTTGTCGTTTTGTGCGTTTATAGCTGCTCCAAACAATAAAAACGCTGTTAGAATTAATCGTGTAATGTATGGTTTCAATAGTATGGTATTACTTAAGTTGTTCACTGGTTTTTCCAAATCGTCGTTCTCTTTTTTGATAACATAAAATGGCTTCGTACAAATGGTTTTTTGTAAAATCCGGCCATAATATGTCTGTAAAAAATAATTCAGCATAAGCAATTTGCCAAAGCAAGAAATTGCTAATACGCTGTTCACCACTGGTTCTAATTAATAAATCTACGTCTGGTAAATTTCGGGTGTAAAGATGCTCATTTATTACCGATTCATCAATTTTTTCTGGCGAAATTATATTATTTTTAACTTTAATGCTTATTTGTTTAATGGTATTTAACAATTCATCGCGCGAACCATAGCTAAGGGCAAGGGTTAGCGTCATTCTTGAGTTGCTTTTTGTTTGCTCAATAACATCCAATAGTTCTCGTTGAACCTTTTTTGGTAAATCCTCTAGATTTCCAATGGCATTGAGTTTTATGTTGTTTTCTTGTAGTGTGTTTATTTCTTTTTTAAGTGATGAAATAAGGAGTCTCATCAACGTTTGCACTTCAATTTTTGGGCGTTTCCAATTTTCTGTTGAAAAGGCATAAAGTGTTAGGTTTTCAATACCTATTTCAGCACTGGCTTCGGTTATTTCGCGTACAGATTTTGTGCCATTTTCATGCCCAAACACACGAAGCTTTCCTTTTTGTTTTGCCCATCTGCCATTGCCATCCATGATTATGGCTATGTGTTTAGGTAAGTTTTCAATATTTAATTGGTCTTTTAAAATCATTGATCAAAGCTGCAATAACATGGTTTTCGTCCAAAGGTGTAAGTTACAGTGATTCCTGTAAATGTGTACCAATCATTGTTGTTGGTGTTTCCAAAACTATAATTATCTATTAACCATTCAGAATCTGGCATACTTCCATCTAACTCATCAGAAAAGGTGTATCTAGCCCCAACTTCTAATCCTATCACAAAATGTTCAAATAATTTAGCCTTAATACCTAAAACCATAGGAATGCCAAAAGCCCAACTTTTTGTGTCTTCAAGTGTTGTTTCTCCATTATTAAAATAAAAATTATTATGATATGCTGTTGATATGCCAGTGAAAATATACGGTGTGAATAAATTTCCATCAATATGTAAATTGAAATCGAAAAAGTTAAACTCCATTCCCCCAGATATTTCTAGTATGGTTGCATCAAACCCATAGCCTCGTTGTTTTCGTCTTGGATCATCAGATTTTCTATCTTCTGCCAATAAATCGGTGTAGATAACAGATGCTCTCCACGCATGTCTTGGGCTACGGTTCCATTTTGCAATACCTCCAACGGCAAATTGATTTGGAGATATATAGTTGGTTGCACCTACGTCGCCAATAAAATTACTGCCACCAGTAAACACACCAATCTCAAAAATTTGAGCTTGGCTAAATTGGAAGCAAAGCACACTCATAACAATAACGGTTAAAGACCTCATATAATCTCAAAAGTTTGCAAATATAATAAATAAGATTAGCCTATTATAATTTGTTGTTTAGTATTACAGATAAACAGTAATATGACTAATTTATTGCCTAATTGCGCTTGTCTTCGCCCCAAAGTAGTTTCTTGCGTAGTGTGTCTAGAAAGCTTTCGTCTTCTGGTTCAATCATTTTTATTTTAAAAGACGCCTTTTTTATGGTGATTTGCGTTGTGTTATCTAATGTGGCAATTCTTGAATCTAATGATACTAAAAAGTTATTTTCCCTTCCACTTACTTTTAGTTTTATTTCAGTTGAATCTGGGATGACCAATGGTCGTGCACTTAAATTATGTGGCGCAATTGGAGTCAGAACAAAATTGCTTGCATCAGGCATAATTACTGGTCCACCACAACTTAGTGAATAACCTGTTGAGCCTGTTGGCGTTGCAATAATTAGACCATCTGCCCAATATGAGGTAAGATACTCTCCATTTAACTGTGTTTCAACTGTAATCATTGATGTTGTGTTTTTACGGCTTACAGCTATTTCGTTTAAGGCAAAATTCATTTTCACCAAGCTTTCGTTTTCTGGAGCAGTAGTAATAGCTAGGAGGCTTCTTTCAGAAATATGATAATTTTTGTTAATGATATCATCAATGGCATTTTCAATTTTATGTCTTGGTATGGTTGCCAAAAAACCTAATCGACCAGTATTTATACCAACAATTGGAATGCCTAAATCTTGAACATAAGTAATGGCTCTTAATATGGTGCCATCGCCTCCAATAGTTATAAGCAAATCAAACGACTTGTTTAGTTTTTTAAAAGTTTTGAAATCGCCTGTGTTGTAATGAATTGCTTTTTCGCCATCTATTGTAGTAAAAAAGTTGTCTTCAACATGAATATCAACAAACTTAGATTTTAAAATATCCAATAATGTTTCAATAGAAGTTTCTGAATTTTTATGATAAAACTGACCAAAAATCGCGACTTTCATGTTTTATAGGTTTAAGTATTTATCCAAATAGTCTGAACGATCTTTTAAGGCTTTTAAAAAGGAATCATCTTCATGTCCAGAAATGATATTATAACTATAGCGTCTGAATGATTGTATGATATCATTTAATCCTGCACTGCCAATTTTTATTGTAATCTGTACGACATCATTTTCGGTTTTAGAGATGAAGGCACCTAGTAATTTTGCGTTGTTGGATTCTACAATTTGACTTATCTCACTAAAGGAGTAATCGTTATAACCTTTTTCAACAATAATAATGCCTCCTGGTTCAGCAAAAAATGGTGTATCATTAAATAGCGAGATAATATCGTTTAATTCATAATAACCTATATAACTATTTTTATCATCTAAAACAGGCATGATGTTAGAATCGTTTTGTGCAAAAGCTTCTAAAACATCCAGCCATAGGGTTTGTCGTCGCACAAAGAAGCCTTCAAGCACATAAAGATACTCTGAGATGTTTTTGTCAGATTCAAGACAGTGCGCATCATTTTCAGACATACAACCAATGTAAATCTTGCCTTTTTTTATTGGAATATGAGAATAGGTAAGCTGATTAAAAAATTGCTGCACATCACTTATAGTATCTGTGACTTGCAATGGTTTAATGTCGTTAATAATGTATTCTCTAAGTGGCATAGAAGTAAATGTTTCTTGTTGCAAATTAATCAAAAAAACGTACAATAAGCTTAACTTACTTTGTATTTTTGCGTTTTACAAAAAAGGATTTCATGACAAAACTTAGTGTTAATATTAATAAGATTGCCACTTTAAGAAACTCACGAGGAGGTAATACACCAAACGTAGTGCAATTTGCTAAAGATGTTCAAGAATTTGGGGCGGAAGGTGTTACCATACATCCAAGACCAGATGAGCGACATATTAGGTATCAAGATGCCTTTGATTTAAAGCCAATTGTTTACACAGAATATAACATTGAAGGGAATCCAATTCCAAAATTTGTAGATATGGTTTTAAGGATAAAGCCAACACAAGTTACTTTGGTGCCTGACGCTGTTGATGCTATTACAAGTAACGCTGGTTGGGATACTTTAAAACACAAAGATTTTTTAACCGAAGTTATCTCAGAATTTAAACGGAATAACATTAGAACATCTATTTTTTTGGATCCAGATTTAAAACAAGTTGAAGGCGCAAAAGCGACTGGAACTGATAGAATAGAATTGTATACTGAAGCTTATGCATATCAGTACAGTTTAGGAAATAAAAAAGCCATCAATCCTTATACAGAATGCGCATTGCTATCAAATGAATTGGGTCTTGGTGTTAATGCTGGACACGATTTATCATTAGATAATATTAAATTTTTCAAAGACAATATCCCTGGATTGCTCGAAGTTTCAATAGGTCATGCCTTAATCTCTGAGAGTCTATATCTAGGCATTGAAAACGTAGTGCAAATGTATTTACACAAGCTCAAATAAATGATATTACACTCGAACATTATTGGAGAAGGCATGCCGTTTTTAATTCTGCATGGTTTTTTAGGGATGAGTGATAATTGGAAAACACTTGGCAATAAGTTTGCCGAAAACAATTATCAAGTGCACCTTATCGATCAACGAAATCATGGTCGGAGCTTTCACGATGATGAATTTAATTATGAAGTTTTAGTTGAAGATTTAAAGCAGTATTGTGACCATCATCAATTAAACAATGTTATTTTACTTGGCCATTCTATGGGAGGAAAAACAGCCATGCTTTTTGCAACCACATATCCTGAAATAGTTTCAAAATTAATAGTTGCTGATATTTCACCTCGATTTTATCCAATACATCACGACCAAATTTTAGAAGGCTTATCAAGTTTAGATTTTGATGCACTTAAAAGTAGAACTGAAGCAGATAAAGTATTAAGCCATTATGTTTCAGATTTTGGAACTCGACAGTTTTTACTTAAAAACCTCTATTGGGCTGAAAAAGGAAAACTAGGTTTTCGGATGAATTTAGAAGTCCTCAAAAACAACGTCGCAGAAGTTGGTGAAGCCTTACCAATTTCAAATACATTTTCTGGCGACACGCTTTTTTTAAGAGGTGATAAATCAGAATACATTGCACTAAATGATGCTGCTTTAATAAAAATGCAATTCCCAAATTCTACCATTGAAACTATTGCTAATGCAGGGCATTGGTTACATGCAGAAAATCCTGATGATTTTTATGATAGCGTTATGCGCTTTCTTGGTTATTAGAATTTATTTGTAACTTTATAGATATTAACATCTACTTAAAAAACAATAAATATTAACAAATGAAAACAATAATAAAATTAGTACTCACAGCTATTGCAGTTATCATCCTTGCAAAGCTTTTGCCAGGAGTCTCGTTAGACGACTCCTTTACAACACCATTAATTGTAGCTTTAGTTTTGGCCATTTTAAACGTATTGGTAAAACCGTTATTGATTATTTTCACCTTACCAATTACCATTTTAACCTTAGGCCTATTTTTGTTGGTTATCAATGCTTTAATCATATTATTGGCAGATAAACTAATTGATGGTTTTGGAGTGTCAAGTATCTGGACAGCTATTCTATTTAGCATCCTACTTTCCATACTTCAATCCATTTTTCATTCGTTAATAAAAGAAGAAAAGACCTCTTAGTAATTCTTCAAAATTAAAACTTTGTTGAGTGGCAAAAATATTGTACTTTTGCGCCCAATTTTTATTACAATAAAATGAATATTACAAGAGAAAATATTGATACGCTAAACGCTGTTGTTAAAGTAGATATCTCAAAAGATGACTATAGCGATAAAGTTGAGAAAATCTTAACAGACTATCGTAAAACAGCCAACATTCCTGGATTTAGAAAAGGTCACGTACCAATGGGAATGGTTAAAAAGCAATATGGAAAAGCAGTATTGATTGATGAAGTGAATAAATTACTTCAAGATGCATTAGGGAAATATTTGGTTGAAGAAAAGCTAGATGTTTTGGGTAATCCGTTGCCAAAAGCACAAGATGATCTTGATTGGGATGCTGATAGTTTTTCTTTTGAATTTGAATTAGGTTTAGCTCCTGAGTTTGAGGTAAGCCTAAAATCAAAAAAGCCAATTACACATTACAAAATTGTTGCTGATGATAAAATGATTAACGATCAAGTTAAGCATATTCAAAAGCAGTATGGTAAAATTGTGGCAAAGAAAGAAGTTGCTGAAGGAGATGAAATCACAGGAATTTTCAAAAATGAAGATAAAAATATTGAAAATTCTACAACAATCACTTTAGATAAGTTTAAAGGAAAAGCTACTGCTAAAAAGTTTGTTGGTGCTAAAGTAGGCGATGTGATTACTTTAAAAACCAAAGGCTTATTTGATGATGATCACGATTTAATGAATTACTTAAAAGTACCTCATGATGATGCTCATGGACTTGATATTGAAGTCACATTTGAAATTACAGAAGTAAATGCACGTGAATTAGCAGACTTAGACCAAGAATTTTTTGATAAACTTTTCGGAAAAGGCAATGTAACTTCAGTGACTGAGCTTAAAGCTAAGATAAAAGAAGATGCCGAAAAGCAATTTGTTCAACAATCAGATCAGAAATTATTGAATGACGTTACTGAGTATTTAGTTGAAAACACAAAGTTTGATTTACCTGCAAGCTTCTTGCAAAAATGGATTCAAACAGCTGGAGAAGAAATGTTAGATGACGCTCAAGCTAAAGAAGAGTATGAGAAGTCAGAAAAAAGCATGCGTTATCAGTTAATTGAAGGAAAATTAATTACCGAAAATAACCTTCAAGTTAATTTTGATGAGTTGAAAGATTTTTCAAAACAAATGATCAAAGGACAAATGGCTCAATTTGGACAGATGAATCCTACAGAAAAAGAACTTGATGATATTGCTGCAAGAGTATTATCAAACCAAGAAGAAGTAAAACGTTTATCTGAGCAATTAACGAGTCAGAAACTATTGGCGTTCTATAAAGAAAATGCGAACCTTAAAATCAAGGAGTTGTCGTATGATAATTTTGTTAAGGAAGTTTACGGTTCATAGTTTTAAAAAATCACTATATTTAGGCGTTGAAATCGTAAGTTTTCAACGCTTTTTTTATTTTAATCATTACATCAAAAAACAAATATGGATTACGGAAAAGAATTCGAAAAATTTGCAATAAAAGACCAAGGTATAAGCAGTACATATTACAACAAAATTATAAGTAGTATGTACCCAACAAACTTGACACCAAATATCATTGAAGAACGTCAAATGAACATCGCAATTTTTGATGTATTCTCAAGATTGATGATGGACAGAATCATTTTCATGGGAACCGGAATAAATGATCAGGTTGCTAATATCATACAAGCACAATTGTTGTTTTTAGAGAGTACAGACTCGTCTAAAGATATTCAAATATACATCAACTCACCAGGAGGAAGTGTTTATGCAGGTTTAGGCATTTACGATACCATGCAACTCATTAAACCTGATGTTGCAACGATTTGTACAGGAATGGCAGCATCTATGGGAGCTGTATTGCTATGTGCTGGAGCAAAAGGAAAACGAAGTGGTTTAACCCATTCGCGTGTCATGATTCATCAACCTTTAGGTGGTGCTCAAGGTCAAGCAAGTGATATTGAAATTACAGCTCGTGAAATATTAACACTTAAAGAAGAGTTATATAAAATTATAAGTAAACATTCAGGGCAAGATTACGACAAAGTCTATGCAGACAGTGATCGTGATTACTGGATGAAAGCTGATAAAGCTCTGGAATATGGAATGATAGATGAAATTCTATCACGTAACTAAAAAATAGTAATAAGCTCAACATTCATTTAAAAAGTAAATTTCATTCTTAACAGCTTTTGACTTGGAATTTGGATTTTGAATATTGGGATTTTAAAAAGAATTATGGCGAAGGAAGAATTAGAATGTTCGTTTTGTGGTAGGAAAAAGCCTGAAACAAATTTATTGATTGCTGGATTAGACGCACATATATGTGATCGTTGTATTGAGCAAGCACATGGTATTGTTATTGAAGAATCTAAACAAATAGATAGTAGTGAGCTTTCAGCAGAATTAATGTTGAAAAAACCACTTCAAATCAAGAATTTCTTAGACGAATACATCATTGGACAAGAGCACACCAAGCGCGTGATGTCTGTGGCAGTTTATAATCATTATAAACGTTTGTTGCAAAAACCAAATGATGATGATATTGAGATTCAAAAAAGTAATATCATCATGGTTGGCCAAACAGGAACAGGAAAAACCTTAATGGCAAAAACCATAGCTAGAATGCTTAATGTGCCTTTGGCTATTGTTGATGCCACTGTATTAACGGAGGCTGGTTATGTTGGTGAAGATGTTGAAAGTATTTTAACACGATTATTACAAGCAGCAGATTACAACTTAGAAAAAGCAGAACGAGGTATTGTATTTATTGATGAAATAGATAAAATTGCTCGTAAAAGTGATAATCCATCCATCACAAGAGACGTTTCTGGTGAAGGTGTTCAACAAGCATTGCTAAAACTGCTTGAAGGGACAACTGTAAATGTGCCACCAAAAGGAGGCCGTAAACATCCAGACCAAAAATTTATTGAGGTTGATACCGAAAATATCTTATTTATTGCAGGTGGTGCTTTTGATGGCGTAGAGCGTTTTATTTCAAAACGTTTGAACATGTCAGCTATTGGTTATAAAGCAGCTCATGATGAAGACATGATTGATGCAGATAATATGTTGCAATACATCACACCAAAAGATTTAAAAGATTTTGGATTGATTCCAGAAATCATTGGTCGTTTGCCAGTTCTAACGTATATGAACCCTCTAGATGCAGATACACTAAGAGCGATTCTTACAGAACCCAAAAACGCTATTATAAAGCAATACGTAAAGCTCTTTGCAATGGATGATATTGAATTGACCATTACAGATGGAGCTTTAGATTTTATTGTTGAAAAAGCCATTGAGTATAAGTTAGGTGCAAGAGGTTTGCGTTCGTTGTGTGAAGAAATCTTAACAGATGCTATGTTTAATTTACCTAGCACAGATGAGAAAAAGCTGAATGTAACAAAAGCTTACGCTGAAGACAAACTGACTAGAACCAGACTTAAAAAATTAAAAGCAGTTTCCTAAACGTCATTGCGAGCGTAATAAAATGGAGCGTCGTAATCTGCTTAATGGGATACTTATAAAACTAAGAAACCACTCTGTTGAGTGGTTTTTTATTTTGGATAAATAATTAATAATTGCTATATAATACGTTAATTTCTTTTTTTATTCTTGAGTAAAAGTAGCATTATTCTTATAGAAAATGTCATTATTAGATGAAAGCAAAATTTAATTCGTTTAAATAAAAGTAGGTTCCAGTTTCTTCGGTAAAAGGTAAGCTAATTTAAATATACGTAGAGTTACGTATTGTTTGGTGCTTATATAATGGTTAGCTTTAAGGATTAGATAATCCCTCTAAAATTTAAAATTATGATATTTAAGAACCAAGAACCAAGAACCAAGAACCAAGAACCAAGAACCAAGAACCAAGAACCAAGAACCAAGAACCAAGAACCAAATACCAAAGCATAAGCTAAGTTCAAGGGTTTTATTATTTTTCATCCTCATTGCGTTTGTAAACTGCCAAAAAGAAGATTTGCCCACTGTTCAAGAACAGGAAACTGCTTTAAAAACTTTGTACAAGCAAAGAAAAGTTTCACTTAATGAAATCCCGAAGATTGAACAACAAGTTATTGAAAAACTAAACCCTGAAGTTTTTAATAGAACAGAAGGCTCTAATCAAGCTATTATTGATACTGAAAACATATTGGAAGTTATTGATACTTTAAACAATGCCAATTATTCATTTCAGTTTAGGTTTCCTGACACACCTTCAAACACTTTTTACAATTTAGTGGTTGGTGAAACACCTTTAGGTGAAGTTCTTACACCTTATGTTATAAGATATAGCTGTGATGAAGCTTATCTAGATCAATTTATCTCAAATGATTTTGATATAAGGAGTTTTATAGGAAAAATAGCAGTGCATAAGTATACCGATTTTTTTGCCCTTGGTGAATTTGATAGAGTCGAAACCTTATGTCCACCACAATTTGATGAAGTTGGTGACCCAATCTCATGTGTTGAGGAGACTTTTAATGGAGGAAATGGAGGTGGAAGTGCTAATGGATCAGTTGGAGATGGTAGCACAGGAGGAACTGGTGATGGCACTGGTGGTTCAGATGGTGATGGTAATATACAAATACATTGTGGTTGCCACCCTAACCATTCAGAAGCCGAAATTATGAGTGATAATGGTGAAGGCTGTGATTGTGACACTATTATTATTGAAGTTTATGGTGCAAATAATGGAGCTACCAGTACAGACAGGACAGTTGAGGATGATTGCCCAGACTGCCCAGATCCAGAAGGAGGTGTTGGCATTAATGCAGATTTAATATTTAGAGCAAGAACAGCTTTAAAACATCATCTTGATTTATCACCACAAGCTATCGAATGGATAGGAGAAGATGATAATGAAGATTTTGTAATAGATATTTTTGAGTTCTTAGAGCTACATGAAAACCCTTTTGATAATGAGTGGACAGATGAAGCAAAAGAATTTGCTGAAAGTACTATTCGAGATTTAGCATTAAACAAGAAAGTAGATTTAGAAGAAAGTTTTGAATCCCCATTTAATGTGGACTTAGAACTTGTTAAACCAACTATTCTTAATCCTGAATCCGAAAAAGTAAAGTTTATATGTATTTATAATAAGTTGACTAAATCACCTACATTTAAAAAATTGTTTATTGATACCTTTGGTGATAATACAAGACTACATGTTAAATTTAAACTTGATGACACTTTGCCAGATAATATTGGTGGTGTAACAGGTGGTGAGCAACCAAATCCTGGGGGTTTAGTTGATGGTATATTAAACCTTAACTTGCTTATTCGTATAAATAAAAATCACTTAAAATCTGCTAGTACAGCTGCAGAACCTATACTCGAAATTGCTAGAAATATTATACACGAAGCAATTCATGCTTTTCTTTATGTGAAAAAATACAGTTGTGAAGACGGAGCAAATTTAGATATATTAAATAATCAATTATTAGGAGATTTAATAAATGAATATTATGATGGCTCTTGCTCAGCTACACAAGAACAGCATGAGTTTATATTTGATTACCTAATCCCTACAATGCAGCAAATACTTACAGAAATTAAAGATGAGTTAATTCCTCAAGACCATCAAACTAATGCTGAAGAGCATGTTGTTTCAAATACTTCGTTGGGGATTAATCAAATGTGGAATTGGAATGATTGTTTTACCAATATTAGTTATACTGGTCTAAATTCAACCACAAGCTTTATTTCAGAAATAGCAAATAATCCTGCGCAGAATTTTATTTATGAAGATTATCAAGAGTATATTGACGATTATTTTACTAAAAATTGTAATTAAATTCACAAATAATGATAAAACATGTAGTATTAATATATTTATTTTTTTTTCAGTTTTGTTTTTCTCAAAATGTTGGTAGGATAAAAAATACCGACACTATTTATATTTATTATAAAGGAGGGAAATTGGAAAATAAAAGAATCAGTGATTTGAATACTCGTTTTGGGCCAATCACTTTTTATGAATTTAAATTAAACAAGGAATTTGATTTAAGATTCAGCGTAAGTAAGTATTTAAATTTTGATGATTTTGATATTGGTAAACTAGCAGACAGAAAGGTAAAAAGTAATGAATTTTTTAAAACACATAAGGATGTAATTATCACAAATAGATTTTTAAGGAAGATTTTACGAAAATACTCTAAAGAAAAAATATATGACTGGATACAACAAAATATAAAAAACAAGGGAAAAGCATTTTATTTAATAGATAAAGACAAAAATAAAAAAGGCAAAGTATTTTTATATGAAATTAATCCATTAAGAGAATCATACGAACCGCCTTGGAACGATGTGGAACCTCTTGAAATAAAAATTATTAAAAGGGATTCAATAAAAAATTAAAATACTAAACTAAGCCATTATTGGTGTTTTTCACAAATGATTTTCAGTTTCTAATATTTTAAGGATTCTCAGCTAGCGCTCGTTTAAAACGAGCGTTGGCTTCTTAACCATTCAAACCCATCAACTCCTCCATATAATCTCTGGTATTGCTAAGTCGTGGTACTTTATGTTGTCCTCCCAATTTATTGTTTTGCTTGAGCCAATCGTAAAACAATTGAGGTCTGGCAATGTGTATCTTAGGTTTGTTTAAGGTCATGTTATTATAACGTTTCGCTTCGTAATCTGAGTTTAACGATTTTAAAGCATTGTCAAACAGCTCATTAAAGTAATCTAGATTTTTCGGTGGTGTTTTAAATTCTATCAGCCATTCGTGTGCTCCTTTTTCTTTACCTTTCATAAAAATTGGTGCTGCAGTATAATCTACAATTTCAGCGCCTGTTTTTTTGCAAACTTTTTTAAGGGCATCTTCGGCATTTTCAATAATAAGTTCTTCGCCAAATACATTAATATGATGCTTGGTTCGTCCAGACACTTTTATTCTGTAAGGGCTTAGTGATGTAAACCTAATAGTGTCGCCAATTTTGTAACGCCATAAACCAGCATTCGTTGTTATTAAAACGGCATAATTGGTGTCTAACTCAACACCTGATAATGGGATTACTTTTGGCTTTGGCGAGCCATAGGTTGACATATCAATAAACTCATAAAAAATACCATAATCCAACATCAACAATAATTCACTAGAGTTGTTTTGGTCTTGAATGGCAAAAAAGCCTTCTGAAGCATTGTAAATTTCATAATACCTAAAATCTTTTTTAGGGAGAATATTTTTATACTGATCCACATAAGGCAAGAAACTCACGCCACCATGAAAGTAAACTTCAAGGTTTGGCCAAACTTCAAATAGAGAAGATTTTCCAGTAGTCTCTAAAACATTATTCAATAGCACCAACATCCATGAAGGTACTCCAGCCAAACTGGTTACATTTTCGTTTATGGTTTCATCAACAATGGCTTGCATTTTATATTCCCAATCACTCATTAACGACACTTTGTTGCTTGGTGTGCTGCTAAATTCTGCCCAAAATGGCATATTGTCAATGAGAATAGCAGATAAATCACCAAAAACGGTTCCGTTTTCTTTATATAATTCCTTGCTTCCTCCAAGACGTAAACTCTTGCCAGTAAACAATTGTGAGTTTTCGTTGTTGTTTAAATACATGCACAGCAAATCCTTGCTTGCTGCATAATGGCAATCTTCTAACGATTCTTCACTAACAGGAATAAATTTACTTTTAGCATTGGTAGTTCCGCTTGATTTCGCAAACCATCTTATAGGTGTTGGCCAAAAAATATTATGTTCACCTTGCCTCGATTTTTCTATAAGATGCTGATATTCTTCATAACAAGACACTGGAACACGTCCCACAAAATCTTCGTAATTATTAATAGACGCAAAATCATATTGCTTTCCTATTTGTGTGTCCTTAGCCATATCAATAAGCTGTAGCAACAGTTCGTTTTGAACTTCATTAGGGTATTTTAAAAACAATTCAATTTGATGAAAGCGTTTTTTTAAAAACCATGAGGCAACAGAATTGACTAAGGGAATTGGCATATATTGGTTATCTTTACGATGTCTAAAAATAGGAAAAATCTTTTTATGCAGTACCAAGGAACCTTAACAAAAATGGAAACTGAATTTAGCAACCCAATTCAGTATTACTTAGTGTTTGAGTCTGATTTTATAAACATGAATCAATTGCTAAATAAAACGCTAAAAATCAGTTTTGTAAAGTATGAATGTTTGAACTGTAAATTAAACAAACCTATTTATAGGCAAGGCTTTTGCAAAAGCTGTTTTTTTGATATTCCGCAAGCTGCAGATTGGATTATGCGCCCAGAATTGAGTACTGCACATTTAGATAAAGAAGACAGAGACTTGGAATATGAGAAAAAAGTACAATTGCAGCCACATATTGTGTATTTGGCAAACTCAAGTAATGTAAAAGTTGGAGTGACTAGAAAAAGCCAAATACCAACTCGATGGATAGACCAAGGCGCACATGAAGCTATTGAAATTGTTGAAGTGCCAAACCGTTACTTGGCAGGTATTACTGAAGTCGCTTTAAAAGACCATGTAGCAGATAAAACCAATTGGCGAAGCATGCTAAAAAATGATGTTGTTGATGAAAATTTGGTTGAATGGCGCGAACGACTAAAAAGCTATATTCCTGATGAAGCGATGGATTATTACATTGCTAGTAACACAGAAACCAATTTGGAGTTTCCAGTGCTTAAATACCCAAAAAAACCTTCAAGCCTAAATCTTATCAAAACTCAAGAATATGTTGGAACTTTAGTTGGTATTAAAGGGCAATACTTAATTTTTGAAGATGAAACCGTTTTTAATATTAGAGCCAATGAAGGTCTGGTGGTTGCTATATCTATCAATTAAAAATCCCATTTAAAATTAATTTCAAATGGGATAGATATTTATGTTTTGTAATATTAAATGTCCTCTTGATCTCTAAGATTTTGTATATAAGCGGCTTTTTGAATTTCACGACGTCTTTTAACTGATGGCTTTGTGAAATACTGATTTTCCCTTAAATTTTGCATGATTTTAATATTTCTGTGTTTCCTTTTGTAACGTTTTAAGGCACGTTCAATATTTTCTCCTTCTTTAATAATAATTTTTAGCATATATTTTTTTTAGATTGTTATTTTAGGATTATCCTAAATATGTTTTTAACACTTTGCTTTTTGATGTGTGGCGCAATCTACGAATCCCTTTTTCTTTTATTTGTCTCACACGCTCACGTGTTAATCCAAAAGAGTCACCTATTTCTTGAAGACTCATAGGATGTTTTTTGTTAATTCCATAATAATGACGCAATACTATGGCTTCTTTTTCAGATAGCGTGTCTAATGCACGATTTATTTCAATTATTAATGAGTTTCTCATTAAGTCAGCATCTGGTCTTGGAGATTCCTCAGACTTTACAACATCATAAAGCGTCGAAGTTTCACCTTCTCTTAAAGGCATATCCATTGAGACATGTCTGCCAGAGATTTTCATGGACTGCTTTACATTACTAATGGAAATATCCAAATTATTGGCAATTTCATCAGCGCTAGGAGCCCTTTCATGTGTTTGCTCTAAAAACGAATAGGCTTTATTGATTTTATTGATTGAGCCAATTTTGTTTAATGGTAACCTTACAATTCGAGATTGTTCAGCAAGTGCTTGTAAGATGGCTTGTCTAATCCACCATACTGCATACGAGATAAATTTAAACCCTCTTGTTTCATCAAAGCGTTTGGCTGCTTTAACCAAACCAGCATTTCCTTCGTTTATTAGATCTGGTAACGATAAACCTTGATTTTGATATTGTTTTGAGACTGATACTACAAAACGTAAGTTAGCAGTTGTGAGTTTGTCTAAAGCTTCTTGATCTCCAGCACGAATTCGTTGTGCTAATTCTACTTCTTCATCAGCTGTGATTAATTCAATTTTGCTAATGTCTTGAAGATATTTGTCAAGCGACTTCGATTCTCTGTTGGTAACTTGTTTCGTGATTTTTAATTGCCTCATATATTAAGATTAAAGTTTAAGTTATACATTTTTACAACTTAACGTTTTATTTAAGAAATCCTAATAAATGACTGTTTTTATTCCAAAAAAGGATAAAAAATCACAAAAAAGGACGAAAAAGAACAAAAACTGCTAATTTGTGGTGTCTTTTTTCTTTTTTCTATTATTTAGTAAACCACTTAAAATGTCTTTGGCTTTTTCTTTGCCTATAGTTTTTAAGCTATCTGTTTTAACAGCTGTACTATCTTTTTTGGTTTGAGTTTCAACTTTAGAACTATCTGTTGTTTTTTCTTTTTTATTTAAAGCACCATTAATTAAATCTTTTAATTTGTCTTTACCTGTGTTTAACAGCTTTTGTTTTTCAATTTCAATAAGTTGTTTTGTTAAACTTGAAACGCCACTGGTTAAATCTGTAGTCACTTTTGGACTCGCATAAGTTCCAGTAATATTTGCAGTTACTGGAATGGTTATTTTATTAACCTCGTTGTCATTTATTCTTCCAATGAGTTGGTTAACTTCACTTCCCAAATATTTTGCAGGCACATTTAAAACGGCTTTATAATTTAACGACTTGTCAAAACCATGTGAACCTGCAACTTCAATAGCGATGTCTTTATAATTAATGGTAAAAGGTTTTACATTTACCAATCCGTTTTCAATAACCAAATTTGTTTTTAAATCTTTTAAATTCAATTTTTCTAAATCGAGGAAATTTAAGTTTTCTTCTAATTTACCAATCAGCTTTAAATTGTCTTTGTTTATCGAATTCACTAAAACTTCAGCAAACGTTTCACCAGAAATTGTAGCTAAATTTGGCGTGAAGGATTCCGTTAGATTTCCTTTTAAATTGATGGTGGAATTTAATTTTCCTTGCAACGCATTAGCAATAGGAGCCATGGTCTGGAATAAGTGCAAATCGTTAAATGATTTTGCAATATCAAAACCTTCAACGCCTAAATTAATATTAAAGGTTGGCGTCTCTTGTTGTGTTGATACATTTCCAGTTATGGCTAGTAAACCATCAAATAGTTTTGAAGTTAACCCTTTTAATACAGCTTGTTGATCTTTAATGGCTAAAGCACCACTAACGTCTTTTAAATTCAAATTATCATAAATAACAGTGTTCACATCTGCTGTGATATTACAATCTAAAAACTCTGGTATTTTAAGTGATTCTTTGTTAGATGTTTTTTTATTTTCTTCGGCAACTTCATCTTGAGCTACCATAAAATCTTTTACAGCAAACACATTCGATTTTACTTTAAAATCACCTTGCAGTTTGTTTTTCTGCATTAAAAAACCAATCAAATTTCTTATAGTTCCAGTAGCATTAATATCACTTTCGCCAGTTTTGGCATTAAAACTATTTAAAGAAATTGTTCCAGGATTAAAGGTTAAATCTGCTTTTGAAATATGAATAGGATTGACAATATCTTCTGAAGAAAAAATAAAATCAGTAATACTCACAGAGCCAGTATTTTTAATACGATTGTATGCATTGGTTTCAATGGCATTCATATCAAAAGAGGTATTCACTTTTCCTTTTAAAATACCACTTAGTTGTTTTTCCAATTGAATTGGATAAGCTTTTGAAATGTTGGCAAGGTTTAGTGTTCCATCAAGATTGGCATTTACCAGAGTGTTTGCGCCTAAGTTTTTCAAAATAGCTGAAGATTTAAAAACATCTTGGTCTATTTTAAAGTTAAGTGTAGTTAAATCGATATAAGTATCATCAGGATTTCCATTGTCATTTTTCACTGTGGCATTAATACTGATACTTTCAACGCGTTTAGGAAGGTCAGGATATTTAAACGAGGCATTATCAGACACCATTTTGATATCAATGGTTGGAATGGTTGTTTCAGACATTAATCCTTTAATGATGCCTTCAACTTTAAAATCACCAGAAGTCTCAACATTATCTAAGTTTTTAGCGTAACGTTCAGGCATTACAGCCAGAAAATCTTTAAATGACGATTCAGGGTTTTTAAATGTAATATCTATAAGCTGTCCTTCCTCATTTAACTGAACAAAACCATTAAATTCCAATGGCAATTGATTGATAAACCCTTTGTTTTCTTTAAAGGAATATTTGTTTTCCTTTAAGTTTAAATCTATTAAAGCATCTAAAGTCACATGGTTGTTTTCAAGATAAGAAGCATTGTCAATACTTAAACTCACGTTAGCTTCAGATTTTGTGTCCAATTCTGAAACTATATCAGTAAACAAGGCATTCCCAGAGTGATTTAAGCTAGTGACATAAACGGTTGTGTTTGAGTTTTCATCAATATAAGTGAGTGCGCTATTGGTAATTTCGTAATCTTCAATATTAATTTTAAAACCACTATCTGTATTGGTGTCGCTAGGCGTTTCAGTTTTAAAAATGTCCCAATTGCTAGCTCCAGTTTTACTTTCTTTTAATGTCATTAAAGCTTCATCAATAGTTACGCTAGTAATGGCAATAGGTTCATCTTCTTGGTTTTTAAAAAGCTCTTTGATGGGCATTTTTAAACCAATAGATTTGGCTGTTGTAAAGGTTTCGTCTTTAAAAGGATCGTTGTTGGTTATGTTAAGATTGCTAATGGTTACTTTCGCGTTTGGAAAACTGCTAATTAAGCTCAGGCTTACATCATCAAACTCGACTTTAGCATCGATATTTTTATCTGCATAGTTTTGAACAATGGCATCAATTTTAGATTCCAAAACAAAAGGAATTGCAACTAAAATCACCACAAAAATCAATAAAATAATTCCTATAATTTTAAATACTTTCTTCATACATGTTGGTTTACATCACTATATACGTTTAAAATGGAAAAATAAGTCTTAATGAAATATTAAATGAGCGAAATTTCTTCATTCACTTTTAAATTAAAGCGTTTTCTGAATAAATAAACGCCTAAATACAGGAAAGGCGTATCTAAAGCAGCCACCATTACTTTAAATAAAAAACCACTAATTAATAAACCCTTGAAACTTTCCCATGGTAAAACGCCGAAAGAACATAACAATGTTAAAATGGAAAACGTGTCAATAAACTGCGAAAACCAAGTTGAGAAGTTATTTCTAAGCCATAAGTGTTTGCCCTTGGTAAGTCGTTTCCAGAAATGATAAATTTGAATGTCTATAAATTGAGCAAATAAATAAGCTGTCATACTTGCAAACACTGCAATTACTGATTGACCAAAAACTTTGGTAAACAAGGCATCATTAACAGGAGAGTTTTCTATAGCAGGAACACTGTCAGCTACCAAAATAATGAGTAGTGAAAACACAGATGCAAAAATTCCTGTAACCACAACTTGATTGGCACGTTCTTTACCATAAATTTCGCTTATTAAATCTGTGATTAAAAACGTAATTGGATAAGGTAAAATACCAACAGAGATTTCAAATAAGTTAGATCCAAAAATTTCAATATCAAAAGGATACCAATAAAAAAACTTCTGAAATATCAAATTAGAAACCACTAAAGACGTGATAAATAATGCTCCGAGAAGCATGTATATGCGCTGAGCCAAAAGTTTGTCTTTTAACGTCATAAAAATTGTGAATAAATACGTTTGGTAAATATAACCTATTAATTTTTGTTTTAGTTATTTTGTGAACTCGTATGAATCAACCCAATAACATTTACATTTCATTAGGCAGTAATAAAGGCGACAAGTTTAAAAACTTGCAAAATGCTATTGATTTAATTCATCAAAAAATTGGTTTTGTGTCAACTATTTCAAGGGTTTACAAAACGGAAGCTATAGGTTTTGAAGGCGACGATTTTTTAAATGCCTGCATTGGTGTTGAAACACATCTCAAGCCTAAAAAAACAATGCAGTTTTTGCTTGGCATTGAAAAAGAATTAGGCAGAACAAGAAGCAACACAAAAGGATACGAATCCAGAACTATTGATTTAGATATCATTTTTTATGAAGATGAGGTAATCAATACCAAGCTCGTAACTGTTCCGCATCCTGAGATGCATAACCGTAAGTTTGTACTTCAACCTTTAAAAGATATTGCACCTCAGGTTGAACATCCAAAGAAGAAAAAAACAGTATCAGAACTGCTTGAACAATGTAAGGATAAAAGTGAAGTAGAGCCAATTAATATTTGGTTGAAAAATCCGAGCAAATCTTACGATTTCTCTTTGTACAATTACATAGCAATTGAAGGTAATATTGGTGCAGGAAAAACAAGTTTAGCAACACAAATGTCCAGAGAATTTAATGCCAAACTTATTTTAGAGCGTTTTGCAGACAACCCATTTTTGCCAAAGTTTTACAAAGAACCACAGCGTTATGCCTTTACGTTGGAAATGTCGTTTTTAGCAGACAGATACCAACAAATTAGTGACGATTTATCGCAATTGGATTTGTTCAAGGATTTTATTGTGAGCGATTACGATGTGTTTAAGTCACTTATTTTCTCCAAAATTACCTTGCCTGAGGACGAGTTTAGGTTGTATAGAAAGTTGTTTTATCAAGTATATAAAGACATTGCCAAGCCAGACTTGTATGTGTATTTATACCAGAACACAGAGCGACTTCAAAAAAACATCAAAAAACGAGGTCGCAATTACGAGCAAGACATTGAAGACGATTATTTGGATAAAATTAATTCTGGCTATCTAGACTTCTTAAAAAACCATCCAGAATTTAATGTCAAAATCATTGATATTTCAGAACGCGATTTTGTTAAAAACCGTGAAGATTATCTTTGGGTGTTGGATGAGATTTGTAGATAATTATTTAAGTTTAGAGTTTTTGATTTATAATTGTTGAAAAATTTAAAATGAGCAGTTACTTATTCCTTTAATGAATCATTATTTTATTTTTGTCAAATTTCCGTCATCAAATCCAGTGGTAATATTCTCAATCTTTGTTAAGAAACTTTTATTATCATTTAAATATTTTGATATTAAAGAAACACTAAAACCTAAAACATCTTCCCAGCTAGATTCATTAAGATCTGAATCATCTAAATCCAAATACTTATATTTTGGTTCATAATCAACATCACAAGCCCAATCATCATGATTTTCATCATATTTCTCAGCTCCCATTAAATACATCATATAAGAATTACTTGTAGTTTCAAATAAACCAAAATTCACTGCCTTTATGCGTTCATTTGGTAAACTTTCTGATTCTATCATTTCAATCCCTTTAGAGAATCTTTCAGGTATTGTTAAACCACCATCAGAAATCGTTAAAAATTCCTTCTTCAATGATTTATTTTGTTTCCCAAATATTTTTTCGAATAAATTTTTAATCATTATATAATACTTTTTTATTACACTTAAAGTTAATTTTTCATCAAGAAAAATAAAAAGTCTTCCCTTGTGCCTTCGTTAAAGCTTCAGCGACATGCGAATGGGAAGATTTAGATGGGCTTTTTCAACTTACAAAACAAATCCCAAATCACCACACCGCAACTCACCGAAATATTCAACGAATGTTTGGTGCCATATTGAGGGATTTCAATCACTATATCGCTTGCATCAACCACTTTTTGTTGCACACCTTTAACTTCATTGCCAAAAACAATGGCATAGGTTGTTTGTGGTTGTGGTGTGAAATCGTTCAGCATTGTTGCGTGTTCAGCTTGTTCTATAGAAATGACTTTGATGCCTTCTGCTTTTAACTTTCCAACTAGTGTAAGGGTATCTTTAACATATTCCCAAACCACAGTATCTGTGCTTCCCAACGCCGTTTTATGGATGTCTTTATGAGGCGGTTTTGCAGTAATACCACAGAGATAAATTTTTTCAATCAAAAAGGCATCACTTGTTCTAAAGACACTACCAATATTATTAAGACTTCTGATATTGTCTAAAATGACAATCAGAGACGTTTTTTCAGTTTCCTTAAATTCCTCAACTGATAATCTGTCAAGTTCGCTATTTTTTAGTTTCCGCATATTTATCTTCCGCGAAAGCGGAAGTCTTATTTAATTTACAAAATCAACACAATTGTAGATAACTTATGGAAGAACGCTTTTTAAAAACATGAAATATTAGTTACATTAGCGTTCTTGCAATCTTTGCAAAAGTAACACATAAAAATCACTTAAAATTGGCTAAAAAAGCAAAAAAAGTAACACCATTAATGCAGCAATACAATGCCATAAAGGTAAAGTATCCTGATGCCTTGTTGCTTTTTAGAGTTGGTGATTTTTATGAAACCTTTGGAAGCGATGCTGTTAAAGCATCCAAAATTTTAGACATCATTTTGACCAAACGAGGCGCTGGAAGTGATAGTGAAACAGAATTGGCTGGATTTCCACATCATTCCTTAAACACCTATTTGCCTAAGCTTGTTAAAGCAGGTTGTCGCGTTGCTATTTGTGATCAATTGGAAGATCCAAAGATCACGAAAACGATTGTAAAGAGAGGTGTGACCGAGTTAGTTACTCCTGGAGTAGCTTTGAATGATGAAGTGTTAAGTTCTAAGTCTAATAACTTTTTGGCATCAGTGTATTTTGGAAAATATATTGGTGTCTCATTTTTGGATGTCTCGACAGGTGAATTTTTAACGTCTCAAGGAAATGCCGAGTATATTGATAAGTTGCTTCAAAATTTCAATCCGAGTGAAGTACTCATCGAAAAGCGAAAACGCAAAGAGTTTTCAGAGACCTTCGGAAATGATTTTCACACGTTCTATATGGAAGATTGGGTGTTTCAAGACGATTATGCCAACGAAACACTGAACAATCACTTTCAAACAAAGTCCTTAAAAGGTTTCGGAATTGAAGATTTATACGAGGGCATCGTCGCGTCTGGAGCCATTATGCATTATCTAGGTGAGACACAACATCATAAATTGCAGCATATTACCTCTATTCAACGCATTGCGGAAGATGCTTATGTGTGGATGGATAAGTTTACAATTAGAAATCTTGAGTTGTATAATTCTACCAATACCTATGCAGTCACCTTATTGGATGTGATTGACAAAACCATTTCGCCAATGGGAAGTCGTATGCTTAAGCGTTGGTTGGCATTGCCTTTAAAAGACGTGCAGAAAATCAGACAGCGTCATGAAGTAGTTAAACATTTGTTGAATAATGAAGTGACTTTACAAAAGTTGCAACATCAAATGAAGCATATTGGTGATATAGAGCGTTTAATTTCTAAGATTGCCACAGCCAAAGTGAGTCCACGAGAAGTGATTCAACTTAAAAACTCTTTAGAAGCCATTGTCCCAATCAAGGCGATTGCTAGTCAATGTGATAATGAAGCTTTAAAAATTATTGGCGAACACATTCAGTCCTGTGATATATTAAGAGAACGTATTAAGGAAACCTTGAATGAGGATGCTCCAGTAAATATCCTAAAAGGAAATACTATTTCTTCTGATTTTTCTTCTGAATTAAAAGAACTACGAGAACTCGCCTTTTCTGGTAAGGATTATTTAGACAAAATGTTGGAACGAGAGAGCGAGACCACTGGTATCACGTCTTTAAAAATCGCCTCTAATAATGTGTTTGGTTATTATATTGAAGTTAGAAACACACATAAAGATAAAGTTCCAGATACTTGGATTCGCAAGCAAACCTTAGTCAATGCGGAGCGCTATATCACAGAAGAACTTAAAGAATACGAATCAAAAATCCTAGGTGCCGAAGAGCGCATATTAGCCATAGAACAACAATTATTTTCTGAGCTAGTCGCTTGGATGAATAGTTATATTAAACCTGTACAACAAAATGCAGCTCTAATTGGTCGTTTAGATTGCTTGTGTGGTTTTGCGCAATTGGCAAAAGACAACAGTTATCATTGTCCTGATATTGACGATTCGTTTGATTTAGACATTAAAAATGGTCGCCATCCAGTTATTGAAAAGCAATTACCAATTGGTGAACCTTATATTGCTAACGATGTCTTTTTAGATAGAACGGCTCAACAAATTATCATGATTACTGGACCAAACATGTCTGGTAAGTCGGCTATTTTACGTCAAACAGCATTAATCGTCTTATTAGCTCAAATAGGCAGTTTTGTGCCTGTAGATTCAGCAAGAATAGGTTTGGTTGATAAAATATTTACTAGAGTAGGAGCGAGTGATAATATCTCAATGGGAGAATCAACCTTTATGGTCGAAATGAACGAAACGGCTTCAATTTTGAATAACATATCAGAGCGTAGTTTGGTATTGTTAGACGAAATTGGTCGAGGTACAAGTACCTACGATGGTATCTCCATTGCTTGGGCAATTAGTGAATATTTACACGAACATCCAAGTAAAGCAAAAACCTTGTTTGCAACGCATTATCACGAGCTTAATGAAATGACCGAAACCTTTGAGCGTATTAAAAACTATAATGTCTCCATTAAAGAGTTAAAGGACAATGTCTTGTTTTTAAGAAAACTGGTTGAAGGAGGAAGCCAGCACAGTTTTGGTATTCATGTAGCAAAAATGGCAGGAATGCCACAACAAGTTATCCATAGAGCAAATAAAATATTAAAGCAATTAGAAAAATCACATTCTAGTGAAGAACTTACAGATAAAGTAAAATTACTTAATGATGAAATGCAGTTAAGCTTTTTTAATTTAGATGACCCTCTTTTAGAGGAAATTAAAGATGAAATTTTGCATATAGATATCAATACCTTAACGCCTGTTGAAGCTTTAATGAAGCTCAATGAAATAAAGCGAATGCTTCAAAAAAAGAAAAGAGCATAAAAATTATAAAAAAGCCTTTGGTATTATTAGAATTGTTTTAAATTTGCATCCGCAATCACGAGATTGTACGTTCATTAAAAACTGCGAAAGTAGCTCAGGGGTAGAGCATCACCTTGCCAAGGTGAGGGTCGCGGGTTCAAATCCCGTCTTTCGCTCTATATTCCTTAAAATATACCAAGATGCTGAAGTGGTGGAATTGGTAGACACGTTGGACTTAAAATCCAATGAACATTAGTTCGTGCGGGTTCAAGTCCCGCCTTCAGTACAGTAGAACCTTCAACCTTTTTTTGGTTGGAGGTTTTTTATTGTCCGCAAATTGATAACATAAAACAGGAAGCACGTAAGTCATATATTGAAACTTAAAAAAGTTGAGAGCAATAATATTGCAATCAACAAACAATAAGGCTTTTATTTATTAGAAACTATATTTTTTTAAAAATAAACTCTTAAAATCGCATTAGGTGTAAACCCTAAAGAACGCTGAATAATTTCGTTAAGTGTTTCGTTATTAACACGATAAAAACTATTAATCTCATTCTCTTTGTCTAGTACATTCCAAAACGAAACTCCAAGATTAGCTTTTGCTTTTTTACCAAGATTAAAATCATATATAGCTGAAACATCAAAACGTAAATAGTCACTTAAATTTGAAGTATTTGTAGATCCAAAATTGACCTCATTGTCTACAATTTCATTATTAGTTATTGGAGTAGTAATTGGTTTTCCTGAATGCCAATTTAAACCTGCAGACAGTTTGATATTTTTTGCGCTATAAGCCAATCCTAAGGTTGCCCAATGGGAAATATTATAATTGCTTGGAAAAGCAGTAGGCTCTAAAGTTTTAAAACGATATTGATTATCCATATAAGAGTAGCTTAACCAAGAGTTAAATTTATGGATTTGCTTCCTTAGCAATATGTCTATTCCCTTAACCTCAAAGCTACCTTTGCTTTTTACAAATTCATATTGATTTTGAAATCCTTGACTTTGTGAGGTAATGCCATCGATGTTTTTGTAATAAAACTCAGTATTGATTAACCAACCATTCTCATTATAACTTAAGCCAGCAGAAACTTGTTTGCTTTTAATTATTGGAATATCATCATTGTTGGATAATTGCCATCTGCGTTTTTCAATACCCAAAAAATCGTTTTGAAAATTAATAACCTGAGAGGTGTTTTGATGTTTAAATTCTCCTAAAATTTCAAAAGTGAAATGATTTAGAAACTGTTGACTCAAACTCAAGCGAGGTTCAAGCAAAGATTTTTTAAACTTACTAATGTAGTTGTATCGAAGCCCTAAGTTAATGTTTGTATTAGCATTTGGCGATTTATAATTAAGTTGAGAAAAAACACCATGAGTTCTCACAACTTCCGACACTAAAAGCTTGTATATAGGATTATCGACATCATCTAAATTGGTGATTTCGGTTTCTACAAAATGATAACCACTTATGAGTTGAGTTCTACTATTGAATTTGTAGTTAGATTTAAGTTTTACACTGGTTTCAGAGACTTTGTTTTCTTGAAGAAATCGTTGTGCTTCAAGAATATTGGCATTTTCTGCCTTGAGTTTATAGTCTGTTTCATAAATTTCCAACATGGTTTTGAATTTATTATTCCATATTCTGTTATATTTTATTGATCCAGCAATACTGTTTTGGGTTAAATTACTTTCACGTGATATCGCTTCGTCATTAACAAGTGCATTCTCATCAAATTGTAATTCGTTGTATACATTAATAAAGTTAAGGCGCAATTCATCTTTATCGCTTATCTTATAAATCCATCGAAGTGACGTATCATAAAAATCAAAGGTTTGATTGGAATTGGTTATTGTAGTATTGTTAGTGCTTACTTCCGTGTTTTGAACAATTCTATCAAAAAAGGCTGTATAAGTTGGTGTTTCAATAACATCACTAATAGATTTTCTGGCAGCTATTTGTAATGAGGATTTGTTACTGATTGGTAAATCGATAAAACCATTGGCATCTGTTAAATTTACACCAAGAACACCATTAAACGTATCATTGACGTTTTTCTCTGTTTGCATCATTATGGAACCTGAGACACCATCAGTATAGCTTGCATCTGTTCCATTCTTCCTAAGAATCACTTTTTGGGTTATTTGAGGGTTATACATTGAAATTAGACCAAAGAAATGACCAGATTGGTACATTTTAATATCATCCCAAAGAATTAGGTTTTGATCGTGAGTTCCACCTCTAATATTAATATTTGAAACTGTTTCATTTACACTTTGAATTCCTGGAAACGATTGCACAGAATGTAAAACGTCATTGTCTATAAGTCCTGGAAGGATTTCAAAATCAGGAAAATCTATTTCAAAAGAACCATTGTTTATTTTATTAATACCACTGGTTATATAATTTGAAATGACAATTTCAGAAAGCGATTGAAAACTGGGTGTCATCAGTATATCTCCACAGCTTGAGGTTTGAAATTGACTGAAGGGAATTGATAAGGTTTTATAACTTAAATGTCTTAAAACAACTTGTTCTGAAGTGCTGCCAACTTCTATTTGAAAAAAACCGTTTTCGTCTGTAATTGCTGTGTTATTATCTGTTTGTATTGTTACATTTTCAATAGGTTGGTTATTATCTTTATCCTTAATATAACCACATAACATAATGCGTTCTTTGGGCTGTATTAAAACAATATTGTCACTAATTAAGGCAAAGGATAAATTCGTTTTTGCTTCCAGAAAAGCTATTGCTTCAGTAAGTGTTAAACTTTTTAAGGGAGGTTCTAAAACAACACCTTCAATGGCATCCTCAGCATAATTAAACTGAACTTGATAGTTGTCTTGAAGTGTGTTTAAAATTTGTGCAAGTGATTGTTTATTATTTGAAGTTTGGGCATAACTTCCCATGATAACGACACAAAAGCAACATAACAAGGTAATGTGTTTAATTGTTCGCTTCATGAATAACTACCAAGTTTGAAGGGTTCAATTCATAGGTCATATTCATTGGCTGAGTGACTGCTTTTAAGGCGTTTTCTAAATTATTATGTACAAAACTACCAGTAAACAATCTATCAATATCAACAGCTTTTATGGTTATTTGAATGTTGTATTGACGTTCTAATTCAGCCAAAACTTCTTTAAATGGAATGGCTTCAAATTCACTCATATTATCTATCCATTTTGGACTAGAAGCTTTCGTTTTTCCTTCGGAAAATTGACCATTCAGTAATTGAAACGTTTCTCCAGCAGCCAATTGTTTTGATATGTCGTTGGTAGTCACTTTAACAATACCTTCAAAACATTTAACCTCAAAATAATTATCACGCTGTTTTACATTAAATTGTGTCCCAACAACCGTGACCACGCCTTGTTTGGTTTTAACATCAAAAACACTACCTTTTGCTACTTTAAAATAGGCTTCTCCATTAAGTTTTAAAGCTCTATTGTTTTTCCAGTTTTTGGAGTTATATGCAATGGAGGATTGTGCATTTAATTCTACTTTTGAAAGATCGGGAAGTTCAATACTTATTTTTTCACTTGCGACAGTTTCAAAAAGAGTTTCAGGGTTATTAAAAAAGGTAAAATAGAGACCTAAAGCAATAACCAAAACACTAGCAATCTTTATTAAAGGACTCCACCAATTAAGTTGCTTTACAGGTGTATTTTGAGAATAATAACGTGTTTTAAAGGTATTAAAGTCATCAATCTTTGAGTTTTGAGAAGCTTTGAAATGCTTGGCGTTATCAATTATATATTGGTTAAATTCAGCATCGTCTAACTTGCTAAAGCTTTGTTTTTCAGCTTCAGTAAGTTCATTTTTTAACCATTTTTCTATCAAGTAATCTTTATCCATCTAGACTTCACTTTTAGTATATAACAACTTCAATTGCAATTCTCCTGATTATTTTAATTTAAATCCTTCTAATTCTTTTTTTAAAGTTTTAAAAGCACTATAAATTCTATATTCAACTACTTTTTGGGTCACACCTAATATTTCGGCAATTTCACTATGTTTTTTGCCATCGGCTTTATTTAGCAAAAAGGCAACACGTTGTTCTTCAGTTAAGCGCTCTAATGCAGTTTGATAACGGTTTAAAAACTCTTGCTTCTCCAAAACAAATTCAGGAGTCTCATTGGTATAATGCTTATGATTTTCCTGTTGGTATTTTAAAACTACTTTTTGATGCTTTACTTCATTAAGCATCATGTTATTGGCCACAGTAAATAAATAGGATTTTGCCTTGGCTAAAGTTACTTTTTTGCAGTTGTTCC
>JAUIGO010000121.1 GCA_030429955.1 Bacteroidia bacterium | reverse complement strand
CAGTCATTACTTTGCCACCATCTTTATTCATCATTGATTTTTTACCTTGTAATTGAGCTGCTGCATCAACCGTAAAAGTTCCGTTAGTTACGATTTCATTTCCAACAAATAATCCTTCTAAAACTTCATATTCATTACCAATTTGATTACCTAAAACAACTTCACGCATTTCAAAAACGGTTTGGTCTGGATTGGTTTTTAAATAGACAACAGAACGTTCTCCTGTCCAAAGTACAGCAGATGCTGGAATTGTTAATACCTCATCATTACTACTTGAAACTCGTTCAATATTGGCGGTTACAAACATTCCTGGTTTAAATACATCGTTTTTATTATTAAGCACTACACGTAAGGTTACTGTTCTTGTTTTGGTATTTAATATTGGTTCAATGAAATCTACTTTCCCTCTAAATTCCTTATTAGCATTAGCGTTTGTAGTCACTAAAACTTCTTGTCCCTTTTTAAATAAATCGATTTGATTTTCATAGACATCAAAGTTTGCCCAAACCGTATTGAGATTTGCAATTTTAAGCAATGGTTGACCTTGTTTGATGTAGTCGCCTTGTTCTACCAATTTTTCGGAAACTGTGCCTGAAACGGTTGCATAAACTGGAAAGTTTTCTTTTACTTTTTGGGTTTCTTCAATCTGATTGATTTGATTTTCAGAGAGCTTCCATAATTTCAATTTATTACGAACCGCCTTGTATAATGCAGGTTGTGATTCTTTTAATGAAGCTGCTGTAATGAGTTCTTGTTGTGCCGCATATAATTCTGGTGAATAAATGGTAGCCAATAATTGACCTTTACGAACTTCTTCGCCTGTAAAACTGATATTTAAACGTTCTATTCTACCTGAAAAATAACTGACTTGTACAGCGTTTGCTTCTTCATTTTCAGCAATTTTACCAGATAATTTAATCGTGTTGCCATCAATATTTCCCTTGCCTACTATGATTGTTTGAATATTTGCCAATGCTATAGCGTTTTCGGTTAACTTGAATTGGTCTGCTAACAAGCCATCACTTCCACTTTCGGCAGGAATTAAATCCATCCCACAAATAGGACAATCACCTGGTTCTGGTTGCATAATTTGTGGATGCATAGAGCAAGTCCACATTTGACTGGTTTCTGTTGTTTTTGTATGATTGTGTTCTGCGCTTTCATTGGACGAACCTCCAAATAGCAACCAACCCAAGAGTAAACCAATTGCTAATATTCCGATATAAATGATATTTTTTTTCATCTCTAATTATTTTTTCTTTTTTTTAATAATTTTCTAACTGAAGGTGACGATGTAAACCATAGTAAAAACCCACTTAATACAGTAATTAAACCTAAAAGAGAAAAGGCTCTTAATACTATTGTATTAAAGTTGTCTCTTCCTTCATAGTCCATAGTGTGTGTCATCCATAAAAAATCGAACCAACGCCAACTACGGTGTCTTACTGTTTGAAACTTCCCATCAGTAATAGATACATAGGCTTTAAGAGCTTCATCAGATTCATAGGATATTACATAAGCAGGTAACAGTTTTTCTCTATACTCGTGATGTTTTCCTGTTTCATTAATCTGCTC
>JAUIGO010000120.1 GCA_030429955.1 Bacteroidia bacterium | reverse complement strand
GGTTTCTAAAGGAATATGTGATGCCATTTCGATTATCGCTTCTGCTTTTTCTAAATCGACTGTTGCTTTTGAAACACCTTTTACTTTAGAAAGTGTTTCTTCTACGTGAGTACGACATCCATTGCAGGTCATTCCGTGTATGTGATATGTGTGTGTCATAATTACTGAATAAAAAATTTAACAATTAAACCTCCTGCCAGCCAAACATAGCAGAAGAAAGCAGCATATTTTAAAATAGATTCAAGTAGTTTGCTTTTGGGTGCCATTTCGCTCATATTATGCTCTACATCTTTCTTTTTAAAAAACCCTAAATAAACCAAATATGCTGAAATAGCTAAAAAAGCGAGGTTTAAAAAGAATGTGTAATCTAATTTAAAATATTCACTGTCTTGAATCTTAACTTGTGATGGATCTGGTAAGATTTGAAACAAATCAAACGCATAGTACAATGCCAGAGACGTCCCTATTAAAGCTGTAAAAAGTAAAAACAGAATAAACAACGACATTTTCCATCCATAATAACGTGCATTGATTCGCAATACTGGAAAAACCACTAAATCACTAAATATAAAAGCCATGACACCAGCAAAACTGACTCCTTTTCCAAATAATAACGCAGCCAAAGGAATGTTCCCCATGGACCCGATAAACGTTAAAAAAGCTGCAATAGGCCCTACAATGATATGTTCCAAAATCTCAAAAAAAGTAAAATCGGTGTTTCCATTGCCACTATTGATAAAGAGCGTTTGAAAGAACGAATCTGGCACAAAAGCAGCCACTATACCTGCAATGGTAAACCCAACTGTTACATCTTTCCATACCATCTGCCATTCCATCTTGTACTTTTTGGCAACTCGTGCCCAACTATTCTCACTTTGGATTTGTTGTTTCCAATCCTTTTTATCCATGTTCTCATCATCACTTTCACTTTCAAGGTTCTTTCTGGCTTTTGCTATTAATTTTTTAGGATTGATTACACGTATAAGAATCCAACATATAACAATCAATAAAATTCCTCCAACATATTCGCCAACTACAAATTGCCAACCCAGAAAAATGGAAATAATTATTCCCAACTCAATCACCAAATTGGTTGAGGCCAATAAAAAGGCCATGGAAGACACAAAACTTGCCCCTTTTTTAAAGATCGATTTTGCAGAAGCCAATGCAGCAAAACTGCACGAACTACTTATGAAACCAAAAAACGTTCCCAAAAGCACACTCTTGCCTTCATCCTTACCCATGGTTTTTTGCATACGTTTTTCTGTGACAAAAATTTGGATCATACTACTAATAATATACCCTAAAATAAATGCCCAAAGCGCCATCCAGAAAAACCCTGTGCTTGTGTAAGCAGCTTCAGCCCATTGTTTTAAAAAATTGTCCATAATCAGTTTGTTAAATAATTAATAATCGCTGTTTGAACATAGTAGGTTTTAATGGCTTCTATTTGATTCTTTTGAAACTTTAGTTGCAACTCTTGAATGTCTAAAACATCATTAAAATCTATTGTACCTGTTTCATAGTTTTTAATTAATATATTCTCTGCATCTTTGGCTTGTTTTAGGTTTTTCTCTTGA
>JAUIGO010000079.1 GCA_030429955.1 Bacteroidia bacterium | reverse complement strand
CGTTGAAAGTAGGAGCCGTTGTGTCTTGAACCGTTATAACTTGTGTATGAGATGTAGTGTTACCAGCACAGTCGCTTACAGACCATACACGAGTGATCGTGTACTCAGAAGGACAAGCATCGGTATTGCCATCTAGAGTTTCAGTAAATGACACGGTTACGTTGGCGTCACAGTTATCAGAAGCTGTTAGTGTATCAGCGGCAGGAACGTTGTCACATTCAACCGTTGCATCACCAGGCAGTGCTTCGTTGAAAGTAGGAGCCGTTGTGTCTTGAACCGTTATAACTTGTGTATGAGATGTAGTGTTACCAGCACAGTCGCTTACAGACCATACACGAGTGATCGTGTACTCAGAAGGACAAGCATCGGTATTACCATCTAGAGTTTCAGTAAATGACACGGTTACGTTGGCGTCACAGTTATCAGAAGCTGTTAGTGTATCAGCGGCAGGAACGTTGTCACATTCAACTGTTGCATCACTAGGTAAGGATTCATTGAATGTTGGGGCTTCATCATCACCAATATCCAATATTTGTGTATGAGAAGTAGTGTTACCAGCGCAATCACTTACTGTCCATACACGAGTGATCGTGTACTCAGAAGGACAGGCATCAGTATTACCATCCAAGGTTTCAGTAAATGACACGGTTACGTTAGCGTCACAGTTATCAGTTGCAGTTAGTATTGCAGGATCTGGAACTTTATCACAACCAATATTTATATCGCTTGGAAGCGATTCATTGAATGTTGGAGCTGTTGTATCTTCAACAGTTATAACTTGGGTATGAGACGCAGTGTTTCCACACTCATCAGTCGCTGTCCATACGCGAGTTATTGTGTATTCAGAAGGACAAGCGTCTGTATTTCCATCTAAAGTTTCAGTTAGATTTACAGTTGCTATTCCGCAATTATCAGAAGCTGTTAGTGTATCAGCGGTAGGAATGTTGTCACATTCAACAGTTGTATCACCAGGTAGGGCTTCATTAAAGGTAGGATCAATTGTATCTTCTATTGTAAATGTTGCATCTGCAGAAATTGAGTTTCCACAATCATCAGTAAGTGTAAATGTTACTGTTTCGCTACCAGTTGCACCACAAAGGTCACTTAAACCGTTACTATTGTTTGTAACAGTTGCGCTTCCAGAATTATCTGTTCCAGTAAAGCTTGTTAACCAATTAGCAAAAGCTCCGTTAGGATCTGCAGTTCCATCACACTCAACAGTCATATCTGTTGGAGGGTTTGTCCAAGTTGGATCTTCACCATCTCCATCTACGATAGTTACGTTAACAGTTACAGTACAACCAGCATCATCAAGAACTTCAACAGTATAATTTCCAGCAGTTAAACCTGAAAAAGTACCATTATTTTGATAGTTGCTTCCACCATCAATTGAATATTGATAAGGAGGTGTGCCGTCTATAGCTTCAACTGTTACTTGACCAGTATTTGCTCCTTCACATTCAGGGTTTGTTTGTGATGTTATACTTGCAGCCAAAACGTTTGGAATGACTAAAGTTGCTTGTTCTACTAAATCTGGGTATTTACAGCCTGAGCTATAATTTCCAGAATATCTTAATTCAGCTGTAAAGTTTCCTTGGAATAATGGAGTGCCTGTATATTCAAAGGTACCATTAGCTGTATTAGATGTTCCTACTAAATCTCCATTTAAATAAAATTCCCAAGAAAAAGAGTCATTTATTGAAGGACATTCATTTTGAGTAAGATTACTAGAATAAGAAACAGAATTTGTACATCCTGACATTGATAATGTAGGTGTAATGTCTGGGCAAGGAACACAAATATTTGGATTTGTGAATGTTCTTGATTGAATATTACACATGGAATCTTCATAATTTATTACTGAATTTCCAGGTTGTTGTATTCCGCAAACACTTTCGTTATCTGCACTTATGGTATATTTTAATGTTATTGTTTCGTCACCAACACTGTTTACATACCAGGAAATAATTTGTCCAACA
Organism: Bacteroidia bacterium; assembly: GCA_030429955.1. Lineage (GTDB taxonomy): Bacteria > Bacteroidota > Bacteroidia > Flavobacteriales > Flavobacteriaceae > CAJQLB01. The sequence goes on along the minus strand of JAUIGO010000079.1, from coordinate 6,502 downwards.
TTAATAGCGCTACCTTTACTGGCTTCAATTGAGCCAGGAACTACTGAAAATCCTGCTTGAATAATGTCAGAAACCAAAGCTTGTCCTGGTAATTGAGTTGCAGCTGCTACCAATTGTCCTAAAATAACATCATATATACCTGATAAATCAGCATTGTTTTCAGTCCAAAAAAGACCAGCATTTTGTATACCATCTAGAATATTTAAGGCATTAGTTTGAGTATTACCACTAATTGCACCAACTAATCCAATTGAAAAAATACTTTGGTTATAAGTTACACCGCCAACAACAGTTGTTTGTGCTGCTACTCCAGCAGCAATTGCTGTAGTACCATTATTTGCTACACCATCAGAAAGAAGAATAATACTTCTTGAAGTAGCACAATCAAAAGTTCCGTTGGTTGTTAATTCATTATCAGCTTTAATTAAGGCATCTGCAGTGTTTGTTGTACCTCCAGTTGTAATTGCATTAATTGCATTGATAATTGTGTTTTGGCCTGAACTTCCAGTTAAATGAACATTAACAGTAGCTGAAGAATTAAACGTAACTAACGCAACTTTGTTTAATCCAGTTGGATTATTTGAAGGCAAAAAGAAATTGTTTACAAAGTCTATCGCTGCATCTTGAGCGTAGTCAATTGGTTCAGGATATGGACCATCATCCATACTTCCGGATCTATCAATAATCAACACAACCTCTTGTGGCTTATCTACTGGGTTTCCAGTAATTGATAATTCAACATCAAATTGTTGGCATTCTGTGGCATTTTCTACCGCAGTTTTGTTAATAATAACTTCTTGTCCTAGCGCAGAGCTAAAAGAAAAGATAAAGGTAAATAGCATCAAAACCTTGATGATTCCTCTGTTATATAATTTATTAAATAGTAGTTGATTTCTCATGGATTTTCTTTTTAAGTCTATGTCTATCTTAAAATAATATTATTAACCTTCTGTTGGGTCTGGTACAAACACACTCAGTCTTGTCTTTGTAATTGCGGAGCAATTTTCTGATTTTGCTTCAACATCAATGCAACTCCAGGTATTGTATTTAGTTCCTTTAGGTACCGTTACGTTTACAACAAACTTGTATTCTTGACCACTTTTTAATGTTATTTTATTTTCAGAAGGACCTTTTAATGTATTTGTTTGTATAGATACATTTAAGTTAACATTAGCAGCTGTGGATTTATCATAGCTATTGTTACAAGGCTCCAATAAATTTCTTGTAGATAGTGTATACGTGGCTTCTTTTGAAGACGTATTTGTGAGAATAAGCGTAAAACTTGCTCCATCTTCATCGGCAGATTTAAAACTTCTGTCTTTTTCTACAGCGAGTTCGGTATTACAATCTTGGTAGTATTCAACGTTTTTTTCTGAAGAATTAAAAATACTAGCCACAAGTGTTGTCAATAAAATAACTATTGTTTTCATAACTTTAAGGGTCTATTAATTTTCGCTATGCGATATTTTTACTATATTTTTAAATTATTTAGAATTAGCTAATTGTCAGGTACAGGATTTGCTGTAATGACTTAATTCTAAAATAAAATGAGGGAAGTGCACAAATTTTATGTGCGGATGGATTATTAATTCGAATCAGATTTGGGGTCATTCTTCATTAATTTATTGTACAAATCAAATTATATGTTGCATCGTTTGCAAATATAAATGTTAAAGCGCCAAAATAATCGTTAAAACGGAAAAAAACAACATTTTATCGATAAAAATTGCATTTAAACGAGTATGAAATGAAAACACTAGTATTGATAAGACATGGAAAATCATCTTGGGAACATCCTGTAAGTGACCTGCACAGACCTTTGAAAAGCCGCGGTATTTCTGATGCTAAACTAGTTTGTGATGCGTTTTTAAAAACTGATTTTATGCCAGATTTAGTGGTTACAAGCCCAGCTAAGCGAGCTCATGATATTTGTAAGATTTTTACTAATAAAATGAATATTTCGTCAGAAAATGTACAGATTAATCCTACTATTTACGACTTTGAGGGTAGTAAAACGGCAGATTTTATTAAATCCTTAGATGAAAATTATCAAAAAGTGATGTTGTTTGGGCACAATTATGCATTCACATCCTTGGTTAATATGTTCGGAAATAAATATATCGATAATCTACCAACTTCGGGTTTGGTTATGATAAATTTTGATGTAGACTCATGGAAAGACATTAAGAAAGGAACAACAGAATTGATGATTTTACCAAGAGATTTAAAACATAAATAGATGTTTCAAACATTCTTTTGATTTTTTGTTAAAAACTACAACTATATTTTGCTTCTTATAATTAAAAGACTTTCTATATTTGAGCATTACTTGTAAGATTTTCTTCATGTATTTTCAACCATAAAAAACTTCAATAATTAATGTTAGTTCTTAAAAAATACGCAGCAATAGATATAGGTTCAAACGCTGTTAGGCTTTTAATTGCAAATATTATTGAAGAAGCTGGTAAGCCAGTGCGCTTCAAGAAGAGCTCATTGGTTCGTGTTCCAATTAGATTAGGGGAAGATGTGTTTATGAACAATGCTATTTCTCCTGAAAATATCATTAGAATGCAAGACACAATGATGGCTTTTAAGTTATTGATGCAATCACATCGCGTAGAGCGTTATAAAGCTTGCGCTACTTCTGCTATGCGCGAAGCAAATAATGGGCAAGATGTAGCCAATTTAATTAAGGAAACCGCTGATATTGATATCGATATCATTGAAGGTGAAGAAGAAGCTGCCATTATTGCTGCTACAGATTTAAGTGAGTATATTCAACCTAATAAAACTTATTTATATGTTGATGTTGGTGGAGGTAGTACGGAGTTTTCAATTATTCATAACGAAAAAACGGTGGCTTCAAAATCTGCCAGAATAGGTACCATTAGGATATTAAAAGATATCGTAAAGCACGAACATTGGCTTGAATTGGAACAATGGATAAAATCTAATACAAGTGAGTACGACAAAATTGAAGTTATTGGTTCTGGTGGAAACATCAACAAAATCTTTAAAATTTCGGGAAAAGCTATTGGTAAACCTCTAACGTATTTCTATTTAAGTGCTTATTACCATACCTTAAAATCATATACTTACGAAGAGCGTATTACAGAACTTGACTTAAATCAAGATAGAGCAGATGTGATTATTCCTGCTATGCAAATCTATTTGTCTTCGATGAAATGGAGTAGAGCCAAGCATATTTATGTACCAAAAATTGGTCTTGCTGATGGTATAGTTAAGAGTTTGTATTTTGAAACGGTTTCCAGTAAGGTTTTATAGTTTAACCATGAATTGTTTCTTTTTTACTTAAATGTTTCATGATTTCAGCTTCAAAATCAAGGAGTTGCTGCCATTTTTCGTCCACTTCTTTTCGGTTGCCATATTGTCTTGCAAAGCCTAAGAACATGGTGTAATGGTTGGCTTCGCTAACCATAAGTTTTCTGTAAAACTCTGAGAGTTCTTTGTCTTGCAATTCTTCTGAAAGCAATCTGAAACGCTCGCAACTTCTGGCTTCAATAAGTGCAGCATACAATAATCTGTGAACTAACTGTGTAGTCCTGCTTCCACCTTTTGGAAAAAAAGTAACCAATTGTTGGACATAATCATCTTTTCGGTCGCGACCAAGTGTCCAACCACGTTCCAGAATTTTATCATGAACCATTTTAAAATGACTTATTTCTTCTTTTACTAATGCTACCATTTCCTGGACCAACTCAGTGTATTCCGGAAAACTTACAATTAATGATATGGCTGTACTTGTGGCCTTTTGTTCACAGAATGCATGATCTGTTAATATTTCTTCAATATTTTTTTCTACAATATTTACCCAACGTGGATCTGTAGGAAGTTTTAAGCCAAGCATAGTGTTTTGTTTTGATTAAAGGATATGTGCTGTTAATTCTTCAATTTTCATAAAGCCTTGAGAAGTAACAATAATTTTAAAGTCTTTGTATTGATTTGATTTAGGAATTCGATAAAAAGCATGTAGTAAAACCTCATTATCATTGGAATTCTCATTATCTAAAACAATATTGCCAAGTATGGCTTGTTGCCAAAAAGCATCATTTTTTTTATTTGAAAACTGGGATTTATCTAAAGTCCGATTTAAAATTTCTTTGCCGTTTAAGTTAACAATCAGTTCTCCTTTAAAGTTTCTAAAGTGGTGTTTGTAGTTGATAGTATCTTTCTTAAATTCTTTTAAAACTGAAGTGTTCATATCTGAATACACTTTTAGTTTTATATGATAGCCATTACTAAAAATAGTATCTGTTACCACTTCACTGTAGTTTTCAGGAAAGTAAGTTTCTTGTTCAAAGAAGGATTCTGAGAGTTTACTTTGCTCAAGCTTTTCTTTGTGTGTATAACGAGCCCTTTCTTTGCCGTCACAGCTGGCAAAGAGGATAATGAACATTAACAATATGGCCGAAAGTAACTTCATTATATATCTAAATCAAAGGTTTTTCTGAGCAAATCTAAGTTAGGATTTTTTTCTTTTAGTTTTTCGTATTTCTCCTTGGCTGTGTAGGCATATTGTTTTTCTTTTTCTTCATTAATAGTTATTTCCAAAGATATATCGTAATTGTTAAGTTCTTTTCTTAGAAAACTTAATAAATCATATTGTTGGCGCTCAACTTCTACTTTATTTGTTGCGTTTGGAAACTCTAAATGGATATTTGTGCCAATTAGTTTTGGTGTGTCAATCCTTAAAATGGACGCAAAATTATATTTACCATTTTTTTCTAAATCATCAACAAAGGTTTCCCATGTTTCTAGCATTTGTGCTTCGGTAAACTCATCTTTTGGCAAATCTTCTTCATCAAGAACCACTTCCATTTGTTTGATAAGGTGTTCTTTTTTCTTTTTAATGCTACTTAACGATAAGCCGGAAGTTGCTTTTTGTTTAGAATTTAGAATGATTTTAGGTCGTTCTTGAACTAATTTTTTGGCAATTTCAGTTTCAGGAGCTTCTTCTTTAATCGTCTCAGTTTGCGGTTCATTTACTACCAACGTTTTCTGAGGCTCTGCAGTTTTAGCTAGTTCTGGTTTTTTAACAGGAATAGGAGCGATGCCTTTTTTCTTAAAGTAAGAAGCAGGAATTATAAAGTGCTTACCCTTTTTTTTTTCTCCATCAAAAGTGATAGAGGCTAATTGCATAAGGCACAACTCAACAAGTAAGCGCTGGTTTTTACTAGACTTGTATTTGAGGTCGCAATCGTTTGCAATATTAATGGCTTCAAACAAAAACTGCTGAGTTGCAAGTTTGGATTGCTCTAAGTATTTTGCTTGAGTTTGCTCACCAACCTCTAGTAATTCAACAGTTTCTGGTGTTTTGCAAACCAATAAATCCCTAAAATGTGAAGCTAAACCTGAAATGAAATGATGACCATCAAATCCTTTTGATAGTGTATTGTTGAATTGTAATAATAATTCTGGAATTTTGTTTGAAAGAATTAAATCTGTACTCTCAAAATAGGTTTCATAATCAAGAACATTAAGATTCTCCGTTACAGCTTGTCTTGTTAAGTCTTTTCCTGAAAAACTAACAACCCTATCAAATATTGACAGTGCATCTCGCATGGCACCATCTGCTTTCTGAGCGATGATATGTAAAGCATCATCTTCGGCATTGATATCTTGTTGTTCTGCTATATATTTTAAATATTCTTTTGCGTCCTTAACTGTAATGCGTTTAAAGTCAAAAATTTGACAACGAGATAAGATGGTTGGAATTATCTTATGTTTTTCAGTAGTTGCAAGGATGAATATACAATGCTTTGGTGGTTCTTCTAATGTTTTTAAAAAGGCATTAAAAGCCGATTGTGATAACATGTGAACCTCATCAATGATGTATACTTTGTATTTTCCAACTTGTGGTGGAATACGAACCTGATCTGTTAAACTTCTAATGTCATCAACAGAATTATTTGAAGCTGCGTCAAGTTCAAAAATATTAAAGGCAAAATCTTCATCTTCCTTTTCATTGCCATCACTGTTAATCATTTTTGCAAGAATTCGTGCACATGTTGTTTTACCAACACCACGAGGGCCTGTAAATAACAAGGCCTGAGCTAAATGGTTGTTTTCAATGGCATTTAATAAAGTGTTTGTAATAGCTTGCTGGCCAACAACATCCTTAAAGGTTTGTGGTCTGTATTTACGAGCTGATACTACAAAGTGTTCCATTTTATGCTGAACTTGTTTCAGCATCTCTTGATGCTAGCTGAAACAAAATTTAATTAGAATAGCAAAGTTAAAAATTCAGTTTTAAATTAAGAATTAGTAAGCACTATTTTAAGCTGAGTTATTAACAATTTGCGTACTTTTGCACTAAGCAGATCGCCTTATCGTCAAGACATTTATCGTCTTGGAGGAAAGTCCGAACACCATAGTGCAACATAGTGGTTAATGGCCACCAGTCGTGAGGCTAGGAAAAGTGCAACAGAAAGTATGTACAGGTAATGCTGTAGTGAAATCAGGTAAACTCTATGTGGTGCAA
>JAUIGO010000078.1 GCA_030429955.1 Bacteroidia bacterium | reverse complement strand
CAAAACTTGTTACCAACAAAATTGTGGCTGTATACCTAAGTACTGATGGCATGTACATACTTGGACAGCTTAAAGATTTCCTGAATATTTCCAATGTTTTTAGCAATTTCGGAACCATCAATGGTACCATAAAATATACTGCAGAATACAAGGATGATGAAACTTTACTGAAAAGTATCCTTGGAACTAGTTTTAAGATTCACTTGTATTTCTCACTGATTGTTTTTCTCATTCTACTGCTATTCAATAAGACTATATCATTTTATCTTTTTGGTGATGGTAATTATAAAACCTTTCTGGTAGTACTCGGATTTTCTATTGTTAGCATCTCAATTCAAGCGCTTTTGTTAAGCATTTTAAATGGCTTAAAAAAAGTAAAATTATACGTTCTTATTAATGTTATAGCAACTGTAATTGGAGCACTAATTTTAGTAGCGCTCATTATTAATTACAATATAGAAGGTGCTTTATACGCATTTGCCATCAACCAGTTCCTGGCTTTTTTTGTAACATTTGTCATTTTACTCATTTATAAACCTTTTAAGTTATCATTGCTTATTGCTCCATTTAAAACTCAAAGTTTTAAAAAACTTTCTCAGTTTTCAATAATGGCTTTAGTTGCTCCCATCTGTTTAATTTCAGCAACGTTTTTTGTGCGTAATTTTTTAAAAACAGAATTTGACCAAAGTCATGCAGGATCATGGGAAGGTATGTGGCGCATTTCAGCAATGTATTTGCTATTCTTGACAACTACTTTTAAGTTTTATCTAATTCCAACGTTTTCCAGTTTATCTGGTCAAGAATTACGAAAAGAGGTTTTTAAAGTTTGGAAGTTTATGCTTCCAGTTATTATACTTATCACTTTAACAATTTATTTCCTGAGGGATTTTATGATAAATACATTATTAGACGAAAAATTCTTTTTGATAAGTGTTCTTATTGGCTATCAATTATTAGGAGATACTGTTAGAATTAATGCTTGGGTTTTAGGTAACATATTAATATCTAAAGCAAAAACCAAAGCTTTCATTTTGTTCCAGATAGAATGGGCTTTAGTGTTTAGTTTATTATCCTATGTCTTAGTTAACCAATTTGGTTTTGTTGGTGTTGCTATGGCTTATTTTGGAGCATATCTTATTCATTTTATCTTAATGAATATTTACTTCAGAAAATTACTTTGGATAACCCGTTAATCAATCAAATCTTTATCCTCAGCTTCTGGAAGCACTCCAAACAACGAACTACCAAAAATTACAAGTATCATAATATAATACAGAACATAACTCACAAAATGGGCAATATTTGCACCTTTTACTCCATATATATCCACAAAATAAACACTGGTTGCATACAACATAATTACCAAAAATAATTCGGTAATAATAAAGTGTACAAACATTTTCTTTGCAATAAACTGGTAGGCTATAACAATGGCTAATACTTTTACCAAATCACCTAATAATTGCCAACCAAATAGTTCTTCAACCTTTACAAATTCATCGGTTAAAAAAATGGCAACTATAAAAGGACGCAAAAGGTAAATAACCAAAAGCCCTAAAGAAAACACAGGGATCATGGTCTTGTAAAAGTCAAATACTTCTTTCCTAAACTCTTTTATATTGTCAATTTCTTGAAAACGAGGCAAAAAATACAAGGTCATTATAGAGTTTACAAACATTAAATAATACACCGAAATCCTGTTCATGGCTTCCCAAAAACCTGCTGCCTCCATACCTTCAACCAAAATGATATAGTTTCTAATACCTATCATGACCAAAGGCAATGCCAGACCAGAAACTATTGCCATTAAAGCAAACGGACTTAGTTTTTTAAGGATTTCAAAATCAATGTTTGATACTTTTAAGTGTGACAAAAAATTACGTCTGTTTACAATACCAACTACTGTGATTAAAAAAATAAGCGATGGCGAAATCACTACTGAAACCAATGCTCCATCAATGTTGTCCTGCCATATCAAAACTAAGGTCACGCACAAGCCCATGATTTGCCCAATGATATTTATTATCATTAAAAACTTATACTTAGCAAAACCGTTCATTATGGAAAAGCTAAACATATTTAAGGTATAAAAAGGAAGCGCTATGGCAAGTGTTTTTATAACATACTCATAATGATAGCGTTCTGAAAATATGAGATCGTTTATTATTTCGGCATTGAAATAACAGAGCAAACTAATCAAAAACATGGCACAAAACCCAATGTAATATGTTGTTGAAAGTACTTTGCTTAGTTTTTTAACATCGTCCTTAAACTCTCCAATATACTTAACAACTCCATTATAGAGTCCAACCGTTGCAAACGATTGCACAGCAGTTAAAAAATTTCGCAAGTTTCCTATTAAAGCCATACCTTCAGCACCAATAAAAATAGCGATGAATTTAGTTGTTAAAAACCCTGCAACTATTTTAGTAACTACAGTTGCCGAGTGAAGCCAAACAACTCTAATCAGTACTTTACTGTTAATATAATCAATGAGTTTTTTCAATTAGTAGGCATTTATAAGTTCAACAATTTTTTCAGCATCTTTTTGAGGCAACACTGGACTTATTGGAATGCTAATAACTGTATTATGAATAGCTTCCGTAATTGGCAAATCTAAGGTTTTATATTGTATTAAGGCTTTCTGTTGGTGCGGAGGAATTGGGTAATGTATTAAGGTTTCCACTTGGTTTGCTTTTAAATAGGACTGAAAATCACTTCTATTATTCACTCTAATTACAAACTGATGAAACACATGGCTTCCATTTTCTCCAAGGTTTGGTAATTTAATTTTACGATTATTAATCATTGACGCATAAAGCTTTGCTAAAGAAATACGCTTTAAGTTATCTGAATCCAGCATTTCTAATTTAATATTTAAAAACGTTGCTTGCAGCTCATCAAGTCTGGAATTATAACCTATAATATCATTTACATATTTTGAAGAAGTGCCATAATTTCTAAGTTTGCCTATTATTTTAGCCAACGCATCATCATTGGTAGTCACTGCTCCTCCATCGCCTAAAGCTCCTAAGTTTTTACTTGGATAAAAACTAAATCCTGCTGCATCACTTAAATTTCCTGCTTTATTGCCTTTGCTATCATGTGCTCCATGTGCTTGTGCTGCATCTTCAACAACTAATAACTTATTTGCTTTTGCAATGTCGTTTATAGATTGCATATCTGCCAACTGACCATACAGATGCACTGCAAGTATAGCTTTGGTTTTTTTTGTGATTGCTTTTTCTATTTCTATTGGAGAAATATTGAATGTAGATTCATCTGGCTCAACTAAAACAGGTTTTAAGCCAGCATGAATAACAGATAAAATAGAAGCTATATAAGTGTTTGCTGGTACAATAACCTCATCACCTTCTTTCAAATGACCTAATGCTTTAAACCCTTGAAAAATAAGTGTCAATGCATCTAAACCATTAGCTGTACCAATACAATGTTTAGCACCACAATAGTTAGCAAAAGCACTTTCAAAAGCCTTTACTTCATGACCTAAAATATAATATCCAGAATCCAAAAACCGTTTGTAAGCATCACTAAATTCGGCTTCAAACCTTGAGTTTATTAGTTTTAAATCCTGAAACTTAATCATATCAATGTAGTATTAAGTTTATGATGATTTTTTATTTCAACTTTATAAAAATCATGAACTATACTTCTTGCTCCAAATGATTCTTTCCATGATAGAAGTCCTTCATTAATGTGCTGTCCTTGATGTTCATTAGAAATACCAAAATCAAAATACTTTTTATTTTTAAAAATAGTGTTGATTAAATAATCGAATAATAAATCTAAACTTCCCAGTTCTTGTTTTTGCTCATTTGCTGAAATATACTGAGCATGTGCTACATTTTTAGATTCAAATATGGTACAGCCAGCAACAATTTCGTTATTCTTGTAAACATTGAATTGTCTGATGTTTTTAGGGAAGTTTTTATGCAATGTTTCTATTTCATCAACAGAGTGAACTGGTTTGGCATTATGTTGCTGTTTTAAATTAGGAATTAAAACATGATTCCAAAACCCTTTAAAGTCGGTAGATTCTTTTACTTCTAAATTATTGTTTAAAGCGCGTTTCAACCCTCTTTTCCTATTAGAAGAATTAACATTTAACCTATTTGAATTTTCAATTACTGATGTTATATCTCTTCTAATTAAGGCTGCATTCAGCTTAAATAGTAAATAATCTAACTCGTCACTTGGCAAATGATGATAAACATTAGGCAACATTTTAATAGTAAGATCAGAAAAGCCTTCTGAGTCCATTTGTTGTAAAAGTAAAGTAAAAGCCTTTAAAACTTCTTCAAATTTAGTTTTATGCTGTAAAAGCAATCCACCATAAGTTAGACCTTGATGTGATATTAAACTTTTATTTAAAACATTGGCAGGAAACAAAGCAAAAGGTTTACCGTCTTTAAAAACGATGTATGAGTTGTCATCAAATCTTTCTTGATGATAGTCCATAAAATCGCGATCGAACAAAAATGTAGCGTTCTTTGAAGTGGCTACAAATTTATTCCAAAGTTGTTTATGATTGTTGTTATATTTTTCTATTGAAAAAATAAGTGCCAGTCTTTGAAATTGATAGTGTGAAAATACTAATTTTTCTTAACAAAAAGGTAATAGATGTTAACACCAAAAATTGCTGCGTTTGATATGATTATTGGCCAAGAAGTTGATAACATGAAACCATAAGCCACAAAAAATGCGCAAGCAAAAGAATTGATTATTCTTAGCTTGCGCACATCTTTCATCATAAAAGAGATTAACAACAAAACCATGGCTATTTAGCCAACCCATTCTGTAATGCTAACTCCTAATAATTCCATTATATCGTTTTGTTTCGTTTTCTATCTACTTCTTTTAAAAATATTTTACGCAAGCGTAAAAAGTTTGGAGTGACCTCAACATATTCATCTTTTTGAATATATTCAAGTGCTTCTTCCAATGAAAATTTAATGGCTGGAACAATTTTAGCCTTATCATCAGCTCCAGATGAACGAACGTTGCTTAACTTTTTAGTTTTAGTAATATTAACCACCATATCGTCACCACGAGAATTTTCACCAATAACCTGACCTTCATAAATATCTTCACCTGGATCAACGAAAAACTTTCCTCTATCTTGTAACTTATCAATAGAATACGGAATGGCTTGTCCTTTTTCCATAGACACCAAACTTCCGTTTTGACGTTCAGGAATACCACCTTTCATTGGTTGATATTCTTTAAAACGATGCGCCATAATTGCTTCACCAGCAGTAGCAGTTAGCAATTGATTACGCAATCCAATAATACCACGTGATGGCACCATGAATTTACAAATCATTCGTTCTCCTTTACCTTCCATGCTCAACATTTCACCTTTACGTAAGGTGACCATTTCAATGGCTTTTCCTGAAACAGATTCAGGTAAATCAATCGTCATTTCTTCAACAGGCTCACATTTTACTCCATCAATTTCTTTAATGATAACTTGTGGTTGACCTATTTGCATCTCATAACCTTCACGACGCATGGTTTCAATTAAAACTGATAAATGCAATACACCACGACCAAAAACCAAGAATTTATCTGCACTATCAGTTTCATTCACTCTCAATGCCAAGTTTTTTTCCAACTCTCTGTTTAAACGGTCTTTAATATGACGAGAGGTTACAAACTTTCCGTCTTTACCAAAGAAAGGCGAATCATTAATAGTAAACAACATGCTCATTGTTGGTTCGTCAATGGCAATGGTTTTTAATCCTTCAGGATTTTCAATATCAGCGATGGTATCACCAATTTCAAAACCTTCCAGACCAACTAATGCACAAATATCTCCAGCTTGAACGGTTTCAACTTTTATACGACCTAAACCTTCAAACGTGTGTAATTCTTTAATTTTAGATTTCACGATGCTTCCATCACGTTTTACCAACGATACTTGCATACCTGCTTTTAAAATACCACGTTGCAAACGACCAATAGCAATTCGACCAGTAAATGACGAATAATCTAACGAAGTGATTAACATTTGCGTAGTACCTTCTTCAATTTTTGGTGAAGGAATATGCTCAATAACCATATCTAATAATGGTTGAATGGAGTCTGTTTGATCTTTCCAATCATCACTCATCCAATTGTGTTTTGCTGAACCATAAACGGTTGGAAAATCCAATTGCCATTCTTCTGCACCAAGTTCAAACATTAAATCAAATACTGCTTCATGCACTTCGTCAGGTGTACAATTTTCTTTATCAACTTTATTGATTACGACACATGGCTTTAAACCAAGGTCAATTGCTTTTTGTAACACAAAACGCGTTTGTGGCATAGGACCTTCAAAAGCATCTACTAACAATAAAACACCATCAGCCATGTTTAAAACACGCTCTACTTCTCCACCAAAATCCGCGTGACCAGGAGTATCAATGATATTGATTTTAGTATCCTTATATACAACAGAAACGTTTTTTGAGGTAATGGTAATACCACGTTCACGTTCTAAATCGTTGTTATCAAGGATTAAATCTCCAGTATTTTCGTTTTCACGAAACAATTGGCAATGATACATGATTTTATCAACCAACGTTGTTTTTCCGTGGTCAACGTGTGCAATAATTGCAATATTTTTTATATTAGCCATAGCTACTTTATTTTAAGCGTGCAAAGGTACGTTATATTTTATGAATTTTACACCATCCCTAAACTTATTTAAATGTGTTAAATTCTTGTTATTTAGGAAATTTGATAAAATATGATGTTGTATCTTAACGTTAGAGTAGTTGATTAATAGCAAATACAATGAAACTTATCAATAAATACGCGAATTTAATTCCGTACATGTACTTTATTGCAGTCATAGCTTATCTTTTCACTGATGCAAACCAGCGAGAAGGAGTTTTGGCATATCCTATTTTATTATTTGGTATTCCGTTTTTATGGCAGCTCATAAAACCTAATAGAAAGCTTAATTTTGCTTTAGGCATTACTTTTGTATGTTTATCTTCTTATTTGATATTGGCTTACTTATCAGATGTTTTTGATATTATTTCGTTGAATACTAAAGCCAAACAATTTGTACTAATTGGTGGCGGATTTGTATTAGCAAATTTTGTAATGTCACTCTGGATAATTAGAAATAGTATAAAGCGAACCTTCTAAATGTGTATCTTTGTGGCTTTAAAAACTTAAGCCAATGATGCTTCAAGACGTACCAAAAATTAAACATACAGATTCCAACAACTTCTTTTTGCTAGCTGGACCATGCGCTATTGAAGGCGAAGATATGGCCATGCGTATTGCCGAAAAAGTGGTTAGCCTTACCAATAAGCTTGAAATCCCTTATATTTTTAAAGGTAGCTTTAAAAAAGCCAATAGAAGCAGAATTGATAGTTTTACAGGAATTGGCGATGAAAAAGCACTCGAAATTCTGAAAAAAGTGTCTGAAAAATTTGATGTTCCAACAGTTACTGATATTCACGAAGTTTCTGACGCAAATATGGCAGCACAATATGTTGATGTCTTACAAATTCCTGCTTTCTTAGTTCGTCAAACTGATTTGGTAGTTGCTGCTGCAAAAACAGGAAAGGTTGTCAACTTGAAAAAGGGACAATTTATGAGTCCTGAAGCTATGAAACACGCTGTACAGAAAGTAAAAGATGCTGGAAATGACAAAGCTTGGATTACTGATAGAGGAACAATGTTCGGTTATCAAGATATGATTGTTGATTTTAGAGGAATTCCAACAATGCGTCAATATGCACCAACTATTTTAGATGTGACGCACTCACTACAACAACCAAACCAATCAATAGGAGTCACAGGAGGACGACCAGATATGATTGAAACCATTGCTAGAGCTGGAGTTGTTAATAATGTTGATGGTTTATTTATTGAAACTCATTTTGATCCAGCTAACGCCAAAAGTGATGGTGCCAATATGCTGCATTTAGATAATTTAGAAAAGTTACTGACCAATTTGGTTGCCATTAGAAAAACTATTAATGGTTTATAATTAACTATCTAAAAACCAAACCCTCTTATTCTTTTCGGTTTGTATTGAAGCTGTTTTAAGTAGCTCAACAAATTGAAGCTCGTCTAATTCTTCGATAGTTTTAAGTTGTATGGAGCGAACTTGCTTACGTTTATTGTCATTTTTTAGAATCGGGAATTCTTTTTCAAATACTATTCCGTGAACAAAAGCCACATCTACATAATCTTTCCCTTTTAGAACATTGAGATACAACATAGGTTTTTTTCCAATATTATAAAACGGAATATTATAGCTATAGCGCTCAATAACATTTGGTAAAGTTTTTAAAATCACACTTCTTACATAAAGCATGATGGATTGAAAAGGCTCAGGTTGATTGAAAAAGTAATTATCTACTGGTTTCATGAATTAAAAATATTCTATTACAATTAACTTTAAAAACATTTTTCTACTTTTAAAAAAATTATCCATTATGAAATTTATTTTTAAGCAT
>JAUIGO010000119.1 GCA_030429955.1 Bacteroidia bacterium | reverse complement strand
TTTCCAATTCCACGACTTGCACCAGTGATAATTGCTGTTTTTCCTTCTAATAATTTCATGTGTAATTGTATTATTTAAGTTGGTATTCAAATATAGGAAATTGAAGTTGTACCGAATAGAATTTCAGTAAATTTTATCATTTAATTATGACCTCTATTATTATGATTACAATTCAGTATTTTTGGAACTAATGATGCTTTCAGAATCACAAATACAAAACTATTACGAAGGATATCTTCAAACGAAGCTTTTGTGGAGTCCACAGACAACGTTTTGTGGTTTGCATCAATTCCAAATCGATACTGATTCACAACTACATAGGCATCCCAAAGTAAGATTACGCTTAGGACAATTGGCAGAACAATTTGTCTTCAATCAATTAGAGACTATGTTATCTTGTGATTTGCTTGCTGAGAACATTCAAATACAACATCACAACCAAACTTTGGGTGAATTAGACGCAATCCTTAAATATAAAGCGCACACATATCATCTTGAAATTGTGTATAAGTTTTACCTCTATGACGAAACCATAGGAACTCATGAGGTCAACCGATGGATTGGTCCGAATCGAAATGATAGTCTTCTTCAAAAGATCAACAAACTTAAAAACAAACAATTACCTCTGCTCTATTCTGATGCAAGCAAAATTGCATTACAGCATTTGAATCTCGATTTTGAAACCATAAGACAGGTCGTTAACTACAAAGCGCAATTATATATTCCATATCAGAAAACTATAACCTTTGAAACGATAAATAAAAATTGTGTTGAAGGGTTTTACATTAAACGCAATCAAATCGCTTTATTTTCAGATAGTGAGTTTTATATTCCAAATAAGCTGGAATGGTTTTTAAAATCGCATGCTAATGTAGATTGGTGCTCTTATTCTCATTTTATCAAGGAGTCGGAATCCTATTTGTCATCCAAGAAATCGCCTTTGATCTGGATAAAAACTTCAGAAAACCACATTTTTAAATGCTTTTTAGTTTGGTGGTGATTTCGTTAATAACTCTGAATAATTCTCTTTCTAAAAACACATACATTTTGCTATTTTGCATTTCTGTAATTTATCAAAATTAGAAATGAAGGTTTGTATCGCTGAAAAACCAAGTGTTGCTAGAGAAATTGCCCAAGTGCTTGGTGCAACTACCAAACACGATGGTTATTTTGAAGGCAATGGTTATGCGGTTACCTATACGTTTGGGCATTTGTGCACACTTATGGAGCCCATAGATTACAAACCGTATTGGAAAAGTTGGGATCTAAACAACTTACCAATGCTCCCTGAAAAGTTTAAAACAAAAGTCGTAAGCAACACAGGCATCAAAAAACAATTTCAGATTGTAAAATCATTATTTGATAAAGCTGATGTTGTGATCAATTGTGGTGATGCTGGTCAAGAAGGAGAACTCATTCAGCGTTGGGTTTTAGATCAAGCCAATTATAAAGGTAATGTACAGCGATTATGGATTTCTTCCTTAACAACAGAAGCTATAAGAGAAGGCTTTGAAAATCTCAAAAATGCTGAAGCTTATGATAATCTTTATTACGCAGGATTTTCACGAGCTATTGGAGATTGGTTACTTGGAATCAATGCTACAAGGTTGTATACCGTTAAACATGGA
>JAUIGO010000118.1 GCA_030429955.1 Bacteroidia bacterium | reverse complement strand
CAAGCAGTAAAGATGTATTCACTTAATTTGTAAACAAGTTGTTCCTCTGTATATGAAGTAAAGCATAAACATCATTCAAAAATATTTCATTAATTGCCAAGTAAACAGTTATTCAACATTTCATTGTGAATTCCTTGAAGTGTAAGTTGCTAGTGTTCAATATATCAACATATTAGCTCTAAAAGAAACACTTGAACTAGGGTTAAGCAGGCTTCTTCCTCTACAAACCAAAGTATCATTTGTTTCTTGCTTTATATCACAAGTAACGTAGTTATTTCCTCCCTGAGACCTAACAGACAATGTCCAATAATGGTTATTGAGGTTTAGGTCGGGAAATTCAAGCTCACATCTAGCGTTATCAATTGTTTTTATATACGGGCTAGTCAAACTTGCATTCTGATATCCAAACCTACTTTTGTGAGAAAAATATGTAACACCATTTGCTTGACCCAAATTACACGTAAAATCTACAGCCAATTTGGGTATTCCAAACGAATCTATCTCTTGGGTAATATCTGTTACAACAGACTCACCAGAAATATTGATGTCATTACTAATGGTCAAGTCATCCACAAAAGCATTTCCTAAAACTGAAAAAATCCCTTCTACATGAACCAATGAACCTGCTGGTACAACTTGTAAAGTACCAGAACCTGGAGTGCCATCACCACCAACAGTTAAATTTCCTCTCAAATCAGAAACACCTTTAACTAAAAGATTATCTTGTATTAACGCATCATCATTGACTGTGATATTTTTGACATAAGTTGTGCCATTAGCAGACACAAGAAGATTCAACTCTCCGTTATACTTTACGAATAAAGGAGATATATTATTTTCTGTATTTATGGTTAATCCAGCCATTGGATCTATAACACCGATTCCTACATTCCCACCATTAAAGCGAATATCATCGTTGTCATCCGATTCCCAATATGAATTAAATATTTCAGGTCCGGGCACCCAATCGGATCCATTAAATCTTAAAACATCACCTTCCGAAGCAAAAGCGATTTCCAAGGAAGTGGCTGTTATTGCTTTTTCAGCAATGATAGCATTCTCAGCAAAATCTGCCTCTATAGCATTTTGAGCCATGAAAGAAAAGTCAGATTTTACAGCAAAAGGGACTGTTTCAATCTTTTGCCTTGGCGTCAGAATATTATATTCGTCATTGTCTCCACTTTTTTTTACCGATACTTGTATCCACAGACTTTCATCCATGAAATAAAACTGGTCACCAAAATCTACTGGAGTAATGAAGAATAATCCATTATCTACAAAAACAGATATAAACTCTAAATCAGAGCCAAGTTGAACGTTATCATCGTTAAATAAACTTAACTTGATATCATAATAACCATTTGCTGGTGAACCATCATCAAGAAGCTCACCCTGATAATTAAATCCAGAAGCACTACTGCTTAAAACAGGCACTATTACTATAGTTAATAGTAATACAAATCTTAATTTACACATACACATATCATTCCTAGTCTATTGAACTTTTAAAAATCAAGTCCGAATCTATATGCCAAAACCCACCCTGCACCTCAAAATTTTGTGCTTCCATTGGATTACTAGCATCTATTTGGCCTATACTAGCTCTCATCTCATATCTGCTTGAGTTAAGTACGTCGCCTCCTGCA
>JAUIGO010000117.1 GCA_030429955.1 Bacteroidia bacterium | reverse complement strand
ATAATTAAATAACGCACCCTAACAATGTATAAAAACAAAAGCCTGTTAAGGTGCTTAATTTAAAAGCTTTTGTTTGTTTAATAAGTTAATTTCTAAAGTGGTCAAATTCGACCACTTTAACGGCTTCAATTTTTATACAAAGCGTTACCTGCAATTAAAATTTATTTGCGTTGTCGCTTAAACGTTGGCTATTGTTTATCAACTCGGTTTTGCTTCGCTCTACTTCAAACAAAGTATCTTCGTCACAAGTAGCGCAACAAGTTCCAAATGCCTCTATAAATGCACGGTAATACTTCCAAGGTGTTTGATATACTTTTTCCTGTATTTCGATGGTCATAAGTATATTATCTTCCAAGCAAAACCTTAACAATCCTGCTTGTTCAGGCGTAAGGTTTATTTCCTCACGCAAGTAATTAGTTATGTCATAAACCATAGTCATTTGGTCTATATGTTTTGGTATTTTCATAATATCATAAATTTTAACAATTCTCCTTCATCTTCAAATAATTTAATATTATTGAAGTACTCAACAATCAAATCTTTTGTAACTTCTTGATTTAAGAAATTTGCGTATTTTACTAGGTTTTCTTTTTGTTTTATTTCAGTTAAATCTGATTGAATAACAAAATCTTGCATTAATATTAATTTCATACTCTTGGTTTTATTTGAATAGCGAGATTATTTTAAAACTTCGCTATTTTGTGTTTTAGTTACTGATTAAAGTTGGCATTACTAACATTAGAATATCCTCTTCTGAATTCGTGCCTTTTGGAAATATTACTCCAGCTCTATTTGGCTCTGATAGTTCCATTTCGATTTCTTCGGTATCTAAAACACTCAACATTTCAGAAAGAAAATGAGAATTGAAACCAATCTCCATATCGTTTCCGTTGTAATTACAGCTCAACTTTTCATCACCTTTTTTGCTGTAATCTTTATCCTCAGATGAAAGACCTAATGATTGACCAGATAATGAAAGTTTAACTTGGTGTGTGTCTCTACTTGAAAGAATGGAAATACGCTTTAGAGATTTCAAAAACGCTTCTCGTTCAATAGTAAGTTTGTTTGGATTTTCCTTTGGAATAACTTTATCATACGCTGGATATTTTCCGTCAATTAATCGAATACGCATTTCATAATCACCAAACGTAAGTTTAGCATTAGATTGGTTGTATTCAATTACAACAGGCTCAGGTTTTGAAGTAAGAATTGATTTTAAAATATTCAATGGCTTTCTTGGAACAATCATATTCACTTCCTCATCGCATTTAATATCATTTCTTGTGAATACTACCAACTTATGAGCATCAGTAGCAACAAAGTTTAATTTGTCTTTCTTAAACTCAAATAATACTCCTGTCATAATTGGTCTTAACTCATCTGTTCCTACTGCAAAAATTGTTTTAGTAATTGCCTTTTGTAGAACATCAGCTGTAATCATAACCGAAGAAGCATTTTCAATAGTTTTTGGTTTTGGAAACTCTTCACCATTGAAATACGCTATTGAGTAATTTCCAGAACCTGAAACAATATCTAAAGTATTGTTTTCGTTTGCCACAAATCTCAAAGGTTGATGCGGTAAGGTCTTTAGAATATCAATCAAAATTTTAGCTGGTATAGCAATATTGACATCATTTGATACAATTCCCTCAAAAGG
>JAUIGO010000116.1 GCA_030429955.1 Bacteroidia bacterium | reverse complement strand
TGTAACCATAAACAGTAAGGCTATTTATTACGCTTCAGAACATAGCCTTAACGTTGCCATACATTCCAATACATTAAACATCGCTTAAGCTTCAGCGTAAATTCTTGATTGAAACATCTCAATATTAAAAATGATTGAAATAAATTTTTATAGATTAAAAATCAGTGTTTTAGCCATTATATTGAGTTCATGTAGCACAAAAGTTCCATTTAAACCAAATAATGAATTCAATCACTATTTATGTCTTATCACAGATTATAAAACAGGAAAAGAGTACAAGGCCTTTATTGAATTAGGTACAGCTTACAGAATTTCAATTACCGAAAAGAAATTATTGAAAAAATCAGGATTAGTCCACATTAATGTAAACTCAGAAAATTTTGAATTGTACAAAAGCGCTCAACTTACAACTGATTCAATTCCGAATATTGATATTGGTAAGGCTATCGATCTTTATTTAAACGATCAACAAGCTTTGACTAGACCAAAAAGTAGAATGGAAATGGATATGGCGATGCTTTACTTCTATGAAAGAAATTGCATGCTAATTAGCGACTGTGAGACTGGTGTGACTCTTATTCATGGTCGAAAAGTAAACAACTATCTAAAATCTAAAAAGAAGTAATAATTGTAACCCATATCATGTTGGTGACGCTGACAACAGTCCAACTTCGGTGTTTCAGTTTTTAACTCTTTCGTTTCAATTATTCTGACACTTAAAACCAATGGATTCGGTGGACATTTTCGCCAGTAGTTCGCTTCTCTCCCATTTTTTGGCTGCTTAATAGACAAATGATTCTGTGTTTTGTGCTCGGTGGACATCAACGCAGTGTCAAATAAATGACGACAAAATAACGTTTGCCAGACCTTGTTTGACATTTAATGACCAATAAAACGAACTTGTTAAATGTAAAACAAACGTATGGCAACACTGGCTATGATTCCAAAGCTTGGCAGTGGGTTACGAAACTACATCTTTACCTGAACCACCGCGATTTCTGCGAAATCGCAAAATTAGCGTTTGAAATATGTTTTCCGATTTCGCAGAAATCGCTACTTTGTAACCATAAACAGTAAGGCTATTTATTACGCTTCAGAACATAGCCTTAACGTTGTGCACAATGGTCTTAAAAATCAGCAGATAATGTCTGAAGAAGAAAAACTTTTTATTCACAAGTTCAACGACCTAAAACTTCTAACAGTCAAAAGTGGCTATTATGACATGTTACAAGCATCAGCTATAATTAGACATTTTTTAACAGATGGAAACAGATTGATTGATGTGGTCAACAGGAAACACAGAGTTAGTATCCTTTTTCAATTTGATAACTTTTTAAATTTTAACATTAGGGATAGTAAAATACTAATGGTACCGACCCAATTAGGTGATTTACATTTAAAAAAATCAATATTTCTTAAGAAACTGAAAAGAGACGAATTTCTAAAAACTGATTTTCTACAAACACCAAATAAAACACTAACTGTACTAGATATCATAAACCTTGCTGCGAACAGTAAAGGAGGAGTTCATTTAGAGAACTCTTCACAATCCAAGTCACAAATAGATCAAAACCTTCTAGTAAGTGCAATTAATGTATTAAGCAAAATTGTACTTATTGCACTACAGGATTTAAAAAATGTGATTATCAAAATACCATCAAACATCCCTTTATTTGAGCAG
>JAUIGO010000077.1 GCA_030429955.1 Bacteroidia bacterium | reverse complement strand
AGCAAGCTTTTGCAATAGCAAAAAGTGGATTGCCTTATGATAAAAACTTTGTTTCTAAATTAGTTTAAAAAAACTTGTTTTTTAACTCAGTTCTTAGTTAGCTTTTTTTAATCATAAAGTCAATACACAATTCTTGGTTCAGATATTACTTTTTCTTTTTAGGTTTACTTGACTTAGCCAAAGGGTTAAAAGCCAAACACAAATCTAAAAAATGTGATAAATCCTCTTCAGCATCAAACCCTTCAGGCGTTACAAAAATATAACCACGCATGGGACGTCCTGTAAAGTCCATGGGCAAACAATGTTTGTTTCTAATAGCTGTTTCATAAGCATCTTCACCTATGCGAGCCATGAGTAAGCTATCTCCATATTTCTTATCAATGTGTATACCGCATAGCATTTTATTATCCACTTTAAAGCATAAGCCACCCATCATTTTCATTTCTTCAAAAGGTGTACGTTTTTCTTTAAGGAGTCGTCTAATTCTCTCTGCTAGATAGTCGTCGTATGCCATGGCGAGTTTATTAAATCAATTTCTTATTAATGTTTTTTTAGTAATGGCCAATTCTAAGTTGTGTTTCCGTTTGTAAACTATTGTAAAAACGATGGCTAAAGCAATAGTTAAACCTCTTAGAATGTTTGGTAGCAAACCACCTAATGCGGTTTCGTCCACATTGAAAAGCTCCCATGATAAATTCATTAAAGCATGCAAAAATATTGGAATCCAAAGATTGAAGTTCCATTCTACATAGAGCCAAGCAAATAAAATGGCGCCAAAAAAGGTGACAGCAAAAATGCCAATCAACTCACCAAACTCATTGCTTTGGTATAGATGCCCTGTAGCAAAAACAAGTGCTCCAAAAATTATGGCAGGAATAAAACCAAACTTGGTGTTTTTATAAAGTTGACCAAATAAAAACCCTCTAAAAAACAATTCTTCTATAAACCCAATAACAATACTACCAGCCAAAACATTTTGAATATTGAGTTCAGTATTCAATTCAAAAAACAAAAAACCTCCAAGCAGCATTGGTATAGAAAACAGCAAAGCATAAATAAATGGTTTAATAATGTTATCGGTTAGGCCTAAATCTTTCCAAATATTTTTTTTTTTGTTAATGACATAAGTACCAATAAATAGAGGTATACCAATAACTATATACGTTAAAAAATAACTCAGCAAACCAAAGTGGGTTATAGTGTCTATCCACGTTTTTATGGTTTTAAAATAGTCCTTAAAAAAAAGGTATAAAGAAAAACTAATGACAACTACGAGAATGGTTTTGGCAGTGTTTTTTAATGTCACGGTTTTTAATTAATGGTTACAAATACCTATAAAACAATACTTATTGAGTTTTAGTTTTAATTGAGTAGCCATCAGTAGAAAAAGCAAACCCTTGGTTATTGCCATTTTCTCCTATCATTACAGCTTGTATCAATGGTTTAATATTTTCGTTTTTAGCACTTAATACAACTATAAAATTAGCACCAGCACCACCAGAAGTATCGTCCTTCTCAACAACATAGTTTATGGTTGCCATAGGTGGTAAGCTAATGGGATTTTTAATGTAATTTCGTACTAAGTTTCCGTCCGTGTTGAAATAATCAATTTTTGAAACAAACAAAGAATCCATAGAGCTTGTGTTCCTTATGCTTAGAGTGGCTGTTAATAAACTGTTAGGATTTTGGTTACTGAGATAAATATCAGAATAGATAGGCACATAGATAATATCATCAAAATGCATTTTATTTTTATCTATGGTATGATTTAGTTCATGGGATTCTAATTCATCTTTCCCTGTTTTGTCTAAATTAGGATTTTGTTTTTTACAAGCAATTAAACTTAAAAAAAGTAATCCAATGGTTGATTTTGTTATAAAATAGTTCATTTTAAGTGTTTAGGTATTAGTTAAACAATGCATCAATATTATTTAATGACCAATATTCTAGGGTTTATTGGATATAACCATTCAATACCTCTTTCAGTAATGACTGCATCATCTTCTAAGGGCACTCTTAGTTTTTTACCATTCCATTCTGGAACTTTAGTATAAGCAAAGAGTTCAATAGAAATAAGGTTGCTAGGTTTTAGTTCGTAGCCTAAGCGTACTGGATTAAAAAAGGCAATAGATGGGCCTATGCCATGTCCCCAATTTCCAACAGAATGACAACCAATAATCACATCGGTTTTGTCGCCATCGGTATTTTTATTGAAGCCTTCCATTTTATTAAAGCCAGCTTTAGTTAAAGCTTCATACACCGCAGTTTCTGCTTGTTTGGCGGTAACACCAGGTTTGATGGTTTTCTTAATCACATCTCTTACTTTAACCCCTTGATCAAAGGCATTTTGTATGCCTGGAGGAACACGAGTTTCTCCTTCTTTCAGCACATAAGCTATGCGTTTCATATCTGTGTACATGTTCATGAGACCAACGCCCCAATCAATCATGAGTACATCGCCTCGTTGTATGATTCGATCTGATGAGGTTGCTTCCACGCCATCAGGACCTGTAATATACACTGAAGGCATTCCGAAAGAGGACCCTAAATTATGCTTGAATTGTTGTTCTTTCATCCACCACGCAACATCTTCTAGTGTTGTGACACCTGGCGTGATGACTTCATTGGAAAAGGCACGTTCAGCAATAGTGTAAGAGAGTTCTCCAGCTTCACCATAAATGGCAATCTCACTAGCCACACGACGTGATCTAAAATCAGAGACTAGTTTTTCAGCCGATATAAATCGATCTTCATAGGTCTTACCAAGAACTTCTGCTAGTTCTAAATAGGCAGAATGCGTCAGACCATCAGCACCTCCAAAGTTTTTAGAAATATTCAAGCCTATTCGTTTTGGATTTCGAGCTTCAACAAAGGCTTTCAGTTCATCTGCCGATCCAAAATAATCGTAAGTACCTCCTTCTTCTAAAAGATAACCGCTTATTCCAAGTACAGCACGCTCAATGCGATCGCCACCTTTGTCTGTAAAAATGTAATACCCTGTAGAGCTTACATAGCCTTCTCCCATATCGGTATATAAAGGATCAAAATTACCTTCGCGATTGGTCACAATCCACATGTCAATATTGTTTTCTCGCATGGCCTCTGGCAATACCAAGTCGAATTTATCACTTCGTACTTGATTCAATTTCCGCCATCTGCGCATGGATTCTTGACTGAAGGTGTTTACACTAATGATGAGGATAAGTAGTGAAAGGATGTTTCTCATTTTTTTAAGTATTGGTTGGTCAATTTTTAAAGTAATAAAGTTAGACTATAAAAATATATTAATCAAAGTAATGCGATTGTTTAAAGGAAAGAATTATCAACATTCTTAGTTCTTTCATTCATCTTTCTTACATTTATAACTTCAACTAACTCAAGTTCTATGGAAAAAATAAACCAACTAACCGCAGCTTTTTCTAGTGCTGTTTGGGGATTACCTTTGTTAATACTACTTATAGGTGGCGGATTATATCTTTTAATCCGTTCTCATTTTTTACCATTTCGTTTTATTGGTCATGCCATCCAGGTGCTTCGTGGCAAGTATGATGATCCTGACGACCCAGGGCAAATCACACACTTTCAAGCTTTAACTACAGCCTTGTCCTCAACCATTGGTATGGGAAATATAGCAGGTGTTGCCGTTGCCATTTCCATTGGTGGCCCAGGTGCTGTGTTTTGGATGTGGGTCAGTGCCGTAGTTGGGATGTCTACTAAATTTTTCACCTGTACTTTAGCCATCATGTTTAGGGGTAGAGACAGTGCCGGCGAACTGCAAGGCGGTCCTATGTACTTCATTATGGAAGGCTTAGGTAAGTCATGGAAACCTTTAGCAGTGATGTTTAGTTTATGTGGCTTAATAGGTGCATTGCCTGTATTTAACGTCAACCAATTAACGCAAGCTATTAACGATATTTTATTAGCACCCAATGGCGTAGAGGTTAACTTTACCTCAAACTTAGTTGTTGGTTTAGTGCTGGTTGGTATCACTTCTATTGTCATTTTAGGAGGTTTAAATCGTATCAGTAAGACAGCTTCTAAAATGGTGCCATCCATGGTGTTGTTATATTTTGTGTCTGTTGTTATTATTTTAGTGGTCAACATTGATGTGGTTCCTAAGTACTTCGCTATGATATTTACAGATGCCTTTGCGGCCGATAACTTTAAAGGCGATGCCTTTTTTGGAGGACTTGTAGGTGGGTTGATTCTTCTTGGTATTAAGCGTGGTGCTTTTTCAAACGAAGCAGGTATTGGTACCGCACCTTTAGCGCATGGTGCTGCTAAAACGGACGAACCAGTTCGTGAAGGGTTAGTAGCCATGTTAGGGCCAGCAATTGATACCTTAGTGGTTTGTACGCTAACGGCTTTGGCTATTTTAGTGACAGGTGTTTGGGAAACCACCTCAGATAATGGCGTGAGTTTAACAGCCTCTGCATTTGCTGAAGCTATGCCAGGATTTGGTAAGTATTTACTGTTGATTTGTATTGCAGTGTTCAGTATATCTTCCTTGTTCTCCTATTCTTATTATGGCTCTAAGTGTATGTCTTTTTTAATTGGTGCTGATAAACAACATTACTATAACTATTTTTATATCATTAGTATCATACTAGGTGCCACTACCTCTTTAAGCGCTATGATTAATTTGATTGATGGCGTGTTTGCACTTATGGCCATTCCAACTATGACAGCAACCATTATTCTAGCTCCAAAAGTGGTTAAAGAATTTGCAGCTTATAGACAACGACTTAAAGAAAACAGAGCATGACACCTCAAGACAAAGCAAAAGCCTATTGGAAAGAAAACATCAGGTATGTCATCATACTTTTAATTATCTGGTTTGTGGTGTCTTACGGAGCTGGCATTATCTTTAAAGACGCCTTGAACAGTATCCGAATTGGAGGCTTTAAACTAGGCTTTTGGTTTGCCCAACAAGGTTCTATTTATGTGTTTGTTATTCTCATTTTTGTGTATGTACGACTGATGAATAAACTAGACAAAAAATATGGCTATGATGAATAAGCCATTGTTTGTTGAAGCTATGGATGTCCAAAACTGGACTTATATTTTGGTTGGTGTTACCTTCGCTGTTTATATTGGTATTGCCATTTGGTCTAGAGCGATTTCAACTAAAGAATTTTATGTGGCTGGTGGAGGTGTGTCGCCTTGGGCCAATGGCATGGCAACAGCGGCCGATTGGATGAGTGCAGCGTCCTTTATTGGTATGGCTGGCATCATCTCTTTTGCTGGTTATGATGGAGCTGTGTACTTAATGGGATGGACAGGCGGTTACGTTCTTTTAGCTTTACTCTTAGCACCTTATCTACGCAAGTTTGGAAAGTTTACAGTACCAGATTTCATAGGTGATCGTTATTATTCGGATACAGCACGAATCGTTGCGGTTATCTGTGCTTTATTGGTGTCCTTTACTTATGTAGCTGGACAAATGCGAGGCGTAGGTATAGTGTTTTCAAGGTTTTTAGAAGTCGATATCAATACAGGTGTTATTATTGGAATGCTCATTGTATTGTTCTATGCGGTTTTAGGTGGTATGAAAGGCATTACCTATACCCAAGTGGCGCAATATTGTGTGCTTATTTTTGCCTTTATGGTACCTGCTATATTTATCTCCATTCAAATGACAGGGAATCCTATTCCGCAATTGGGCTTTGGTAGTGAATTGGCTGATGGTTCAGGTACTTATTTATTGGATAAGTTGGATGGACTAAGCACGGAACTCGGTTTTGCCGAATATACCAATGGCTCAAAATCTTTAATTGACGTGTTTGCCATTACCTTAGCTTTAATGGTGGGTACAGCAGGACTTCCACATGTGATTGTAAGGTTCTTTACCGTGAAGCGTGTTAAAGATGCACGTAAATCGGCTGGGATAGCCTTATTATTAATTGCTATACTTTATACTACAGCACCAGCAGTGGCAGTGTTTGCTCGTACCAATATGATTGAAACCGTTTCCGATCAACCTTATAGTGAAGTACCACAATGGTTCAAGAAATGGGAAACCACGGGATTAATCACTTTTACCGATAAAAATAACGACGGACTTATACAATACGTCGCAGACGAATCACAAAATGAATTAGTTGTAGATCAAGACATAATGGTTTTGGCAAATCCAGAAATTGCCAATTTACCCAATTGGGTCATTGCCTTAGTTGCTGCTGGTGGTTTAGCAGCAGCCTTATCTACAGCAGCAGGATTGTTGTTGGTTATTTCATCGTCTGTGTCTCATGATTTAATTAAAAAAGTCATTCAACCAAACATCTCTGAGCAAGGCGAACTTATTGCGGCACGTCTTTCGGCAGTAGGAGCGGTTTGTGTGGCTGGATATTTTGGTATTAACCCTCCGGATTTTGTTGCCGCAGTAGTAGCGCTTGCCTTTGGTTTAGCTGCTGCTTCGTTTTTTCCGGCTATTGTATTGGGTATTTTTTATAAACGCATGAATAAAGAAGGTGCTGTGTCTGGAATGGTTGTTGGGATTGCTATTATGCTTTACTATATCGTAAAGTTTAAGTTCGGTTGGTTGGATGAAACACTTCCTGATAAAAGCCAATGGTGGTTTGGTGTATCGCCTGAAGGCTTTGGAGCTGTGGCTATGGTAATCAACTTTGTGGTTTCTATTACTGTGATGAAGTTTACTAAAGCACCACCTAATGACGTTCAGGAAATTGTTGAAAACATCCGAATACCAAGTGGAGCAGGTGAAGCTTCAGGCCATTAGACGACAAATTTAAAAAGCGTTTACGCAACCTTTCATTAAACTTAGCATCTTATTTATATAATCCGTTATTAGTTATGCAAAAGCCAACCCTCTTTGTTTTATTGCTCCTTTGTTGTTTACAATTCTCCATGTCTCAAGATAAAAAAGTACTCTTTATTGGTAATAGTTATACCAATTACAACAATTTACCACAACTTACTTATGAGGTAGCCAATTCCACTGGTGATGGCTTAATTGTAGATGGTTCTATTGTAGGTGGTTCTAGTTTAGAGTTCCATGCTACCAATGGTTTTACCGAAAATAATATCAGTGAAGATACTTGGGATTATGTCATCATTCAAGCTGGTAGTATTGAAGGAGCGCTCACAGGCGATTATTTTGATACGAATGTAGCACCTTATGCGGAACAGCTTGTCGATATCATAAAAACAAATTACGCCTGTTCCCAACCTGTTTTTTATCGTACTTGGGGAAGAGAAAATGGCGTTGGAGGATCTTTGTGTGTGACTTATCCTTGGATTTGTACCTATGAAGGTATGGACGATGCCCTAGAGATTAACTATCGCGCACTAGCCGATACTAATGACGGACTCATTGGACCTGTTGGAACTGTTTGGCGTTACCTTATCGATAATCCAAACACTCCAGATTTGTATGATGCTGACGAATCGCATCCAGCCTTAGCAGGTTCTTATGCTGTAGCATGCACGTTCTACACCATTTTATTGCGTAAAGACCCAACATTTATTACTTATGATGCTGGTCTTGACCCAATAGTTGCAGCGCAAATAAGGACTGCAACCAAGGTTGTGGTATATGATCAATTAGCCTATTGGAAAGTGGGTGAGTTTGACCCTCAAGCTAATTTTACCTATTTTGAAAACAATGGCGAAGTCGCCTTTACCAATATCTCTTTAAATGCCGATACCTATGCTTGGGATTTTGGAGACACCAACACATCAACCGATGAAAACCCAATCCATACCTATACACAAATTGGCGATTATAATGTAGAACTTGAAGTGACCAAGTGTGGTGTTATCCACACATACAATGCAACTGTAAGTGTTGGTTCCTTGGATCTTGATGATAACTTTTTAAAAAGCTTAAAACTATATCCTAACCCAACACAGCATCTTTTAAAGATAGATGGTATCGCTTTAGAAACCATTCAAAAGATTACACTGTATAATCTATTAGGAACGTCTTTACCTGCTAAGTTCAATAAATCAGAAAGCAGTATAGATGTCTCAACCTTAGCTTCTGGCAATTACTTTCTTGAAATCATAAATATTGATGGTGCAAAAACTATACGTAAGATTATCAAACAATAAAGAAGCAACGTGAATGTTGTTTAGCAACAGCCTCTTAAAATAATATTTTTCTTACCTTAGTTAGCTCTTAAAAAAAAGTGCAATAAATCAGCTATTACCATGAGCAACTACCACATAAAACACCTTGAAGAATACTACCAAGTCTATCGAAAATCAATTCGTGAACCTGAAAACTTCTGGGAAGAAATAGCCGAAGAACATTTCATCTGGCGCAAAAAGTGGAACAAAGTCCTCTCTTGGGATTTTACCAAACCTGAAGTCAAGTGGTTTGAAGGCGCCCAGCTCAATATTACCGAGAATTGCATCGACAGGCACCTTGCCACTCGTGGCGATAAAACCGCTATTCTCTTTGAGCCTAACAACCCAGACGAACCAGCTGAACATATCACCTATAAGCAACTTTATGCTCGTGTGAATAAGTTGGCAAACGTTCTCAAAGCACAAGGCATCAATAAAGGCGACCGTGTTTGTATCTACGTACCTATGATTCCTGAATTGGCTATTGCATTGTTGGCCTGTGCGCGTATAGGTGCCATTCATAATGTTGTATTTGCTGGCTTTTCATCTACAGCCTTAGCGACTAGAATAAACGACTCCAATTGCAAGATGGTCATCGCTGCCGATGGTTCTTATCGTGGAGCTAAAACCATCGACCTGAAAGGCATTGTTGACGAAGCCCTAGAAAGCTGCGATAGCGTAAACACAGTATTGGTCATTAAACGCATCAACTCCGAAGTCACCATGAAACAAGACCGTGATAAATGGTTACAACCTCTTTTAGACGAAGCCTCTCCTGAAGGCAAAGCTGAAGTGATGAATGCCGAAGATCCTTTATTCATCCTTTATACCTCAGGATCAACAGGTATGCCAAAAGGTATGGTTCACACAACTGCTGGCTATATGGTATATACAGCCTATTCCTTTAAAAA
>JAUIGO010000016.1 GCA_030429955.1 Bacteroidia bacterium | reverse complement strand
ACTTCCAAATCTACTTTATTTAAAACTACAGCTTTAGAATCATCGTGTTTATTTGCCGTAGAAAACTCATTTGGTTGATAAAATAATTTTGTTTCGCCTCCTTTAATATCTGTCAAAATTAATGTAGTATAAAATACATCTTTATCTAATAGCTCTTTTTTCATATTAAATCTCTGCGTTTCTTTAGAAGAAAGGTTGTTTAAATCGTTGACTACTAATTTTAGTTCGCCATCACTTGTGTTGTTTTCCCATATCTCTTTGGCTTCATCTGTTTTTTTCCATTCTAAATAGTCTGCATAGGACCTATTAAGTTTATTTTGAAATGCAATTTTATCACCAACAAAAGAATTTTCATTCAATTCAAACATAACTTTCATTGATGCTTGAAATCGATAATACTCATTTCTAGTATTTAGATACTTTTCTTTGATATCTTGCGAGTCTTTGAATATGCCATCAGTATTTCCAGCAGTATATAACTCTAACATTTCAACATAATATTTATCCTGAAGTTCTTTATCAGTTAGTTCTTGCGTTGCCGTACTTTTTTTAGCAATTTCATCTTGAGTTTTATCTTGCGCATACGACGACGTATACAACAGCATACCAAACACCAAAGGAATGAGTAGTGCGTATTTAATTAACTGCGTTTGTTTTGATTTTGCTTTGCTTAACATAACGATTCGTTTTTTGATTAAAGATTTTTTGTAAAACGCATTGATGAACGATACGTTTTCGGTTTCGAAAATTTGACTTAACAAATCTTGATAGTATTCATTTTTACATTGCGATTTTACAGCTTCGGCATCTGCAATAAATTCATGCAAGGATGCTATTCTGCTTTGATACATGTAGATTAAAGGATTAAACCAAAACACGATTCTGAACAGTTCAAAAAACAACAAATCCAACGTGTGCTTTTGGTTAACGTGCACTGCTTCGTGTTTTAAAATCGCTGGCTTGTCTTCTTCTTTAATCTGTTCGCCTAAAAACACATAATAAAAAAACGAAAAAGCTGTATTGCTTTTTAGTAAAGTTACAATGCGTAAATTCTGATTCCAATGCTTAGGGTTTTTGTAAATTAATGTGGCTATTTTAAGGAGTTTTACTATGAAGATAATGAGTGCTATTGACGCTCCTATATAAAAGACAAATTCCCAAGACCATTGAAATTTTGAAGTTTCTGTAGCTACAATTTCAACTGCTTCATTGGTGTTGATACCCTGAACATTTCCGATGGTTACTTCTGGCATTGCCATAACAAATTCCTTAGGCACTACATTTTTAAAGCTCTGTATTTTAATGAATGGTAAAGCCACAGAAAGGATTGCAGTGACCAATAAATAAGCTCTATTCCAATTGAAAAAGGTTTCTTTCTTTAAAAATACATCGTAAATGATTAAAAAGAACAACTGAAATGCGATGGTTTGTATGATAAAATGCAGCATAACTTTAGTCTTTTTTATTAATCTCCTTTAGCAAAGCTTCCATATCATTAATATCAATATCATTTTTTTTTACAAAAAAGGACACCATACTTTTAAACGAGCCTTGAAAATAATTATCGACCAACTTATTTATGGATTGATTGCTATACTCTTGCTTTGCAACTAACGGGAAATAGATGTGTCCTTTGCCTTGCTTTTCATAATCTACAAAACCCTTGCTTTCCAGAATTCTTACAATGGTTGACACTGTATTATAAGCTGGTTTAGGTTTAGGCAATTCATCAATAATAGCTTTTACATTGGCTTTTTTAAGCTGCCATAAAATTTGCATGATATCTTCTTCGGCTTTTGTAAGTTGTTTCATTATTAAAAATTTTAAACTAAGATCTTAGTTGAACTTAAAACAAATATAACTAAAATTTTAGTTTGAACTAATTTTTTAGTTATAAATTTTGTAACAAAGTTGTTTTTAAAGCGTCATACAGAAAAATATTAATGGATATACTTTTAGTTTTTGCTGCTTCAATTTTTATTGTTTTGGGTATTATTGGCAGCTTCTTACCTGTTTTACCAGGACCACTTACTAGTTGGGTTGGACTTTTAATTTTACATCTTACAGATGCCATACCAATGAATTGGACATTCTTGATTATAACTCTTGTATTTGCAATATTTATTTGGTTTCTGGATTATATTATTCCTGCCATTGGCACCAAACGGTTTGGTGGAAGCAAATATGGTATGATTGGAACGTCTTTAGGATTGATTGTTGGGTTGTTGTCTCCTATTCCTTTTGGGATTATTATTGGCCCTTTTGTTGGTGCTTTAATTGGAGAAATGATTAACAAAAGTGACTCCAAAACTGCACTAAAAGCTGCCTTTGGTTCTTTTCTTGGGTTTTTAACCTCAACGTTTATAAAGTTTATTATTGCTATTATTTATTTAGGCTTATTTATAGCAAAAGTTTGGGAGTTTAGGCAAGGTTTTTTTTAAAAGAAAAGCCTCATACTCTGCGTCTGCGCTCGCTTTGTATAAGGCCTGTTCTTAATTGCTATTAATTCAACAACTAGTTAAGAGGGATTAAAAATAACTGAGTTATACTTCAAAGATAGTTGTTGCACTTGGCTTTTAGTTACGGAAAAACCATACTTTTTTTACGGAAAAACCGTAGTTCTTAATGTTTGTAATAGATAAGAGATTTTTTTTGAAGAGAAAAAAAATGAAATTATTTAGAGAAACCCTTTTTTTCTAGCTTCATTTAGAAGTGTTTCGTCCTTACCATCTTCAACTAAAAATAATTCTTTCATTTGTTTTTTGCGCTTTTCAATAGCGCTCATGGAAAGGTTAATGTATTCACGAAGGCTTCTGGTTTTTATACCTTGAGATAAAAGGTGTAAAATTTTCCTGTTGACTTCATCTAAATAAATGTCGTTGCTAGCGACGGTTTTTAAAAAGTTATTTACAGTACTGCTGTAATAAGGAGGATCTGTTAATATATGTTGAAAGGCTTCTGCAAGTTCACTGGAAGTTAAGTCACTTTTTATGAGTAATCCTTCAGGGTTTATTTCTTTGATGATATTTAAGATTCTGAACGATTCATTGAACATGGTTAGAATAACCACTTTTGCATTAGGCAAATATTCTCTAGCAAGTTTTGCAAGATCTTCTCCTGATGTTATTGATCCATCTTTTGAAGTAGGCAAACTAATATCGAAAAAACATATATCGTATGTACTGTCTTGGTTAATGGATGCTTTTTTTATGAGTTCAAAAGCTTTGTCACAATCATGAGCAATATCAATTGTTAATTGTTGGTTTTGCTTTTTTGTAGCCAACAAAGTATTTTGATACCCTTCAATAATCATTGGGTGATCATCTACCATTAATATTTTTAGTTCTTGTATCATTATTAATTAGTTGTTGGTATGCTAATTTCAAATTTTGTTCCTTTATTAATTTCGGAAAAAACTTTTGCAATACCACCAATTTCCCTTACTCTTGAGTCTATGTTTTTAAGACCAATTCCTTTTCTTGCTTTGTTTACATTAAAGCCTTCACCATCGTCTTCAATGGACATTAAAATTACGTTATTTTTTAGTTTAAAACTAATTTTAACCTCATTAGCATTAGCGTGTTTATAAATATTCTGCAAGGTTTCTTGCAACATTCTGTATATGTGAATTTTAGTTTTGTTTGGAAATTCTTCCCAGTTAATTGAAGGATCGTTTTCAAAAGTATATTTTAATTTATATGCTTGCGTTTGGGTTTCAATAAGGGCTGTAATGATGTCTACAAAATTAGATTCTGAGACAAAATCATTACTTAAATCGTGTGATATTTTTCTAATTTCTTCTTCGATGCTTTTAAGACCACTAATGTATCTTTCCCTTGATTTAATGGCTTCAGGAGTTGCCAATAAATTAAGCGTGTCTAAATTAAGGCGTGTCCCAAACAATTTGCCTAAAATGCCATCATGAAGTTCTTTTGAAATACGCTTTTTTTCAACGGCTCTACCTTCTTCTATTTTGTCTTGTTGAGCAATCATAAGATTATAAATTTCTTCATTGGCTTCCTGCTGCATTTGATTGAAACGTAATTGTTTGTTTTTGGCTCGTTGACTAATAATGATATAGATTAAAATAGCACCTATTAAAATTCCAATTGATGACAAAAGAAAAATGAGTCGTTCTTTTGAAATTTGTTCTTTTTCGGCTATTATTTGATCGGTTTCAAATTCTATTCTCGTAAATTTATCTCTTGCTTGGCGCTCATTTTTGAGTAGGCTATCGCTAAGTCTAATATGCTCGTTAAAGTATTCTATCCCTTTTGAACCAGACTCTAGCTGACCTAACAATTTGAGAGATTGTAATTTTTCAATATTTGAGTTTAATTGCGTTGCAAGATTATAGGTTTTTCTCGAAAAATATAGTGCTGAATCTTTTTGATTGGTTTTATTATATATATCTGCCAAAAAACCATATATACCCATTTTGTTTAAATCATCGCCATTAGATTCAGTAATTTGAAGCGCATTGAATAGCATTTTTTTTGATTCTGAAGCGTTATTTTTATCGAGCATAAATTTTACACGTGCCACATTTCCAACTGCAATTACATATAGCTCTGGGTCTATTTCTAGCAATTTTGGTTCTTCCGCTATTTCATTATATATATTTAATGCTCTTTGTAATTCTCCTTGGCCTTCATAGGTATATGCTAAATTGTTTATTGAGTGTAAATAATAATACCTAGAGTTGTCAATTTTCTTTGAGATTTTTATAGTTTTATTGTAATACTCTATAGCTTCCTCTCTTCTTTCTAGACGTTCAGAAATTAGTGCCAACAAGTTATTTAATGCACGTGACATAATTAGATTGTCATTCGTTTCTGGAAGCTCATTAAGTAATTTTAATGCCTGCACAGCATTTTTTTCACTTCCTGCATAGTCCTTTTCCGTTTCTTGCATATTTGCCATCGCATAAAGAACATCTACTTGCTTAGAAGGACTTTTTAAATAATTGTATAGTTTAAGAGCATTGTAATAATAATAGTAAGCACTATCACTCTGTGAAACATTATAATGATAATAAGCGAGATGCTCATTTAAATTTGCAATTGCAAGAGTATCTTGAAGTTTACTTGCTAGTTTTAGGTTTTTTTGATTGTAAAATCTGTAGTTTTCAAAATCATTACCAATAACATAGGCGTAAGATAAATCTCTTCCGCTTTCTAATATTGTAGAATCAATTTTTGTTTGGATTGATAAATCATATGCTCTTTTCGCAAACTTTATTTTGTCAACAATTGAAATATCATCAGTATTTGCTAATTTTCTTAGTTCAAAAATACTGTCCAAAATTTTATTGTCGCTTTGAGCCAATAAAAGCTGTGAACTGATAAGGATTATTAGAACAACGAAGTACTTATACAAATCAGATGTTTTTTAGATGATATCCCAAATGTATAATTTTTTTAGAATGAATTAAATTAAACTATGCTCTTCTTTTGATTTATTGCAAAAAATAAAGCCTTTGCGAAATAATTCACAAAGGCTTTACTTAAACAAAATTTACTTGAATTTATACTTGTCCTGGTAATTTATTTTTATCTTTTGAAACAGGACCTGCATATTGCATTTCTGCTCCATTAATTTCTTTTAAAGTTTCGTTTACTCCTTCTTTTGAATTCTTAAAACTAGATCCAGAAACAGTTAAACAAAATACAGCTAACATAAGTGTAATTTTTAGGGTTTTCATAATTATTAGTTTAGGGTTATTATTATTTTTCTATTAAATGTCTTTTTTAAAGTACATATAAATAGCTTTTAGTATTGTGAGGGAGCACAACGGATTAATAATACCTAAACACACAAAAACGTGTTTAAAATAATAATGAGGGAATAACTATTGAAAATAGTTAAAATGGATAATTAATTTTTCTTATAAAGCAGAGGGAATTCTTTGGGGCTTAATAAGAGCAGTAAAAATACTTTGAACTTAGGCGAAGATATAAAAATTACGATTAAGTGCTTTATTTTATCGATTAAACGCATATTTTTAGAACTTTTCCTACATAAATATTATACTTATTAACAATTTGACTGGGTTATAAACATTTTGTCGAATTTAAAATTTTAAATCAATTAATAATCAATTTTCTATTAATAAATCCATTTGGTGTATTTAACTGAACAATATAAACGCCAGAATTTACATTTAATGGCTGAGAGATTTTATCAGAACTAAAAACCAATTCAGTAATTGATTGGCCAATAATATTATATAGTGTTGCATCCAATATACTTAATTCATCAACACTTATAACTTTTATTTGTTTTGTTATTGAATCGTAATAAATAATATTATCATCTTCATTATGATTATCATTAACAGATAAGATTTCTGATTGGAAGACTAACTTAAATCTTTCATTGTACTCTCCAGGTTCTAAATACATTTCAAAAGCTTTGTCATTAATTTTATGCGTTTCGCCTGTTAAATTATCTTTGATAAAGAGATTAAGATTGGTTTCAACATTTCTTAAAGCATCTAATTCAATTTTTATATTTCCTGCTTCATTAACAATTAGTCCTAGATTAAATTCTTGAGATGCATTAAAATTATTTACACCTTGTATCACAAATTTATTATCAGCTAAAACCCAATACATATCTTCTTCATTAACATCAATCATAAAGGCATCGTAACCTAAATCAAAATCATTTGACGCTGAAGCTTCAACACCTAATACAATTTGTCTGTGATAGCCTTTTGGTGAATGATAAACAAGTCTAATGGTTGGTGTGTTGCCAATTACTTGATCTGAATTACTTGTGGTTTTAAACGTATCGTCTAATGCATCATCATTAGGATTTAAAAATATTGATGTTGATGTATTTTCTCTTACAAAAGCACGTTGACTATTCTTAAACACAATATCTCCTCCATCAATAGTTACCAATGGGCTTGAATTTCCATCATCAAAACCATCTAAAGCTGTTGTAACAAAGAAACCTTGATTGACAGCAATATATTCTCCTGGAACCTTAGTTCCAGTTGCTGGATTACCATTATCTGATGTATTGTTTATACGACTATCATTTGATATGGCTGCGGCTCCACCTGTTAAGTTTCTAGTTGCATAGCCTCCAACATAATCTCCAATATTATGAGAGTTTTCTTCTCCAAAGTGATCCCAAAAATATAAAGCGCCATTAAATACTGTTCCTGTGGCATTGTTTCCACCTACAGAAGTATGCAAGTTGTCTAAAATAAATTCTGTTGCATCTATTGCTGATGGATAAGGGTTTCCGACTAACCTATCTACATCTCCGGATGATTTATCTAGTTGCAACGTAATATCACCATTATTTGGACGTCCTTTAAAAACGTAGTTTTGAAATGTTGAAGAAATATCTGCTGAACCTGACGTTCCTTTCATGGTATAACCTTCCCCTGGAAGAATGGATGAGTTTTCATCTATTGAAGACCAAGCGTAATAATCATTTGTAGGTCCATAATATTTGTACATCCAATATGTGCTTAGCGTTCTAGGAGTAGTTGGAGTATCTGAATCTGCAGCAGCATAAGAAGATGCAAAAGTTAATGTTCCGTAAGAAGATGAAATAGTTCCATCATTTAAAAATCCAGAGATTGTATGATTAGTATTAGTACTGGATACTCCTGTACCTCGCGTTGCTGTATTTCCAGCTATAGGGCTTACAGAAGATGACCAATAGTTGTAATTGAAACCATTTGCGGTTCCTTGTTGATCTCTTTCAATAAAACCACCACTATCAGCGTCTAACACACTTCCTTCTATTTGAATTAATTGTGATTCGCCAACTAAATCGACAACACCATCTATTTCTAAGTAATGCGTAACTGTTAAGCTTTGCCCTGAGTTTGTTTCATCCTGATTATCTATAGGATTTGCAATTGTTATTTTTCCAGTATTGTTTTTTAATCCAAGAAGCTTAATATCTCTAAACCCTGAAGTTATATTGTGTGTTGTTTGAACAATATTCCAATCTATATTGGTACTATCATCAAGTCCTAAAGTATTTGGCACAATCACATCGTTATTGTTGCTCCAAGTTGATACGTCATCCCAAGAACCGTCTGCAGCTGAAATATAAGGAACAGGGACGGTTTGATCATCTAAAATGGTTTTGCTCTTACTTAATTGCTTAATTCTTAAAAAATATCTTTCATCTGTTAAGCCTTCAACCGTTGAGCCATAAAAAGAGTTAAAATCATAATAAACTCTCAAATTACTCCAAGGTATTGTACCAATTGGATTGCTTGCAGAAGCTTGAGGCAATACCTTACCACTTACATAGTCTGTTCCACTATCATCAAATCGTTCAATTTCCTGATTCATTAAGTAACGGATTTGTTCTTCAGATAGTGCCAAATCCCAAATGTATACCTCATCAATTTCTCCTAAAAAGGGATTAATAATGTCATCTTTATCAATATAGATTGCTCCAATAGAAAAATGGTTATAATTAGGTGAAGGGTGAACCACATCTTGGACAGATTTATCTAGAACACCATCTACATATAGGTATATAGATGCGCTATCATAAACAAGGGTAAGTTGATGCCATTTACCATCACCAATAATCATATCAGAAATATATTTTGGTGTTGTAGTATCGTCAATCATCACTTCAACTTGATCAGAGCTGTTGAGTCTTATTTGCAGTTTTTCGCCTTTAGCCATTAAAGTCCTTGTGCTTGCATTTGATGATGTTTTTATCCATGCAGAAATAGTAAATGAATCTACATTCAAGTTTAGTTCATACTCACCAACTAAGAAGTCACCAGAAGCAATACTTATTGAATGATTTTCTGACCATTTTGATGTTTTGCCAAATGTAAAATATTTGGTTTCATCAAAATTATACCATGTATACAGATTTGATCCTCCATCTGATCTTAATGGAATAACATCAATAATATCTCCATCTGCAAAATTACCATTATCCGCTACTATTAGGGCATATTCTTCTGAATCCAATTTTGTAAAACTACTAAATGCTGCGGAAGGGATTGAAACAAAAACTGTTTGAACATCACCATTAACATCTTCGTTTGTTTCAACAATTTTCCATTTTCTATCAATACGTGTTACAGAAGTCGTAATTCCTGTCCCAATAGTAATAGAATTTGTGTTTGTGCCTGAAAATGCTCCATTATTATTTCCCCAAACTAAAAAATCACCATCTTTTGTAAATTCATTTGAGTTCGCACTATTTGTATCACTAATACCACCCAAACCTATTGCTACTGCATTTGCGTAATTTATTGATTTGGATTGTTTCTGGTTTAAATCTGAAATAGAGTCTCTACCTATTCCAGCAACATCATAATTGTAGCCTGAATTTGCAGAAATATCCCAAACGGAAGTATCAAATGAGTTTACATAATCTTTTGTTGCTTCTGTTGATGAGCCTAATGTAATACCATATTTTATACCTAAATAGGATTCTATTTTTTGTCTATCATTATCAGATACTCTTTCTGCGAACGTAAATATCTCAGCCACACGACCGTTTAAACTTCCTTGAATGTCAAAATTTCTACCAATCCAATATTCCGAACCATGCACAGTAAATGGTGGAAGAGGGTCTGTAAACCCAATATTCAAGTATGGAATATCATTAATCGCTGTTGTTGTTAACATATTTGAATTATAGAGAATATCTTGACCACTTGGCAATATTTTTGTGTTGTTTCGCACATTTATAATTCCTGCGTTCTCATAAGAAGTAGTTGTAACATCAGCCACTCCATTAAATAATCCAATAGGAGATATTAAGTCTTGACCATAAGATAATACTTCATTAGTAAATCTAGAGTTATAATCTCCAAAACCAACTCCAGTAATATCACCTGCAAGACCTGTTGAAGTACCAGCAAAAATAGTATTTCTAGAGGATGAGCTATCCATAGTTTCATCAGGTATCATTACAATAAAAATATCCTGACTATAAAAGCCATTTGTAGAGTTATACAAGTATTGTTCTAAACTACCTCCATCATTTTCAAACTTAATTACTGGATTAAAGTTGATGTTGTCTGTCTCTGTATCTAAGTATGTTGGTTGATTTGCAGAAACTGGCTGAATGGCATCTTTACCATTAGTCCCTAAATCTTTCCACTCGGAAACTTTAGAGCTTGATTCTACTATGCCTCTAGTTGATTTTAACCAAAGTCTAAAATCTGCTGTTACACCTCCAGGACCTGGAATGTTTTCATTAAACATTTCTGCACTTACATCAAATGTAAACGTAGTATTGTCGTTATTTGAAATGCTAATTGTAGATGTTTGGGTACCTGTTCCGGCAACAGGTGCTGTAAAAGCAACATCGATTACAATATAATAATAAGGGTCAAGACCTGTAAAGGGAATTGTATATGGTGAGGTAACATCAAAATCTGAGTTTGTGCTAGACAACGCTGTAATATCTAAGTCACAACTACCAATATTTGCCACAGCGTATCTTCTAGTTACAACATTGCCTTCATCAACAACACCAAAATAGGTGTTATTATCAGCAGAAGTAGTTGTATCTCCATGAAAAATTTCTCCGAAAGGATAATCAGCACCAAACACATAAATTTCTGGAGAGGAATTAACTTGCAAAGTAAAAGTGAAATCACTTTGGTCTTTTATTTCAATGGTAACAAGTGTACTAACAGTAGAGCAAGAAGAACTGCTGATGTTGTATATCTCAAAATCAATTTCCTTTTTGCCACCTGGACAATCTTCAGGTTTGATATTCCCTTTGGGGTTGTTTGGATCTATTGCAAAATCTGTAGTATTTGATATATCAACATCTTCAATTTTGAGATTCCTGCAATTATTTGTTTCAACATTGGTCATTCGAAAATTGAGGCTATTTCCAGCATTAATAGTAACTGTTGATCCTTGTGTTACTACATTGCCTCCTATTACCTCTAATTGCATTACTTGAGCATAACTTATACTTGTTATAAAAATCAAGGATAAGACAAATAAAATCTGCGCGCCAGAGAAGTACTTTTTTTCCATATTTATAAGATTTGGGGCGCAGACATTAAAAACACTTTATCGATAAAGTGTCATAAATATCGGATAAAAGTAATTTTTATTTTGAATTAAACAAATATTTTAAATCTTTTTTAGTTAAAATGCTATTTTAAATAAGAATACTCTTACAAGGCGTTTAGTTATTTAAAAATTGCTCATTTTGTCACAAGGTTATTTAACCAATATTTAAGGTCTAGGAAGTTTGATACTTTGTCTTAAAAAACGCCTACTATTTATGTAGTAAATTATTTATGCTTTTAAAATAAACATTTTTTAAATTTACGCTCTTATGAAAGTAATTCTCATTTCGCTTTTCTCTGTTTTTTTTGTAATGCAATCTTTTGCTCAACAAAGTAATGGGAAAGTTGTGGCCAATATAAACTCAACCGAATTATCTAAAGTTTCAATTACAAGTTCTGATGGCACTTTAATTACAACTAATGATTTTGGTTATTTTTATATTACAAAATCAGGAACTTATACATTTTCAAAGGAAGGCTATATTTCTAAAACCTTGGATATAGATGCATCAACATTTACTTTAGTTGAGCTTATACCTATTACAGAAATATTAAACGAAATTACAATTACAACAGATAATTTTCAGAGTCAGCTAAAAAACTTACCAACAGCAATTTCCGTTCTCAACACTTCCCAAATTAACCTTAATAACAGTACGAATATTGCGCCAATACTTAACACCATTCCTGGAATTTATATGCATAATGGAACATTGACCACAAACAGAGTTACCATACGTGGAATAGGTTCAAGAAATTTATTTGGAACGAGTAAAATTAGAGCTTACTACGAAGACATACCTCTTACTAATGGTTCTGGAGCATCAACAGTTGAAGATATTGAAATGAGCACTTTAGGCCAAATAGAAATATTAAAAGGACCTTCTTCAAGTATTTATGGCGCAGGATTAGGAGGAACTATTCAATTAATTCCAAACAAAGGATTATATACAAGTACTTCTATAAATACAAATTATACTTTTGGTTCTTATGGCATGCAAAAATACTTATTGCAAGCTAGTTTAGGCAATCAAAAAAACAAAGCTAAGTTTAGCTATTCAAATCTTCAAAGTGATGGTTATAGAGAAAACAATAAAACTGACAGGCAAACCATAACAATCGCTTCAAACCACTTTATAAATAATTCAAACAAACTCACTTTTGTAGCAAGTTATATAGATTTAAAAGCGTTTATACCTAGCTCTATTAATGAGGATGATTATTTAAATAACCCAACCTCATCTGCATTTACTTGGGGAAGATCTAAAGGGTTTGAAGATTACAAGAAGGGATTGTTTGGTTTATCTTGGGAACACATTTACAATAACAATACGAAACAAAAAACAAGTGTTTTCACATCTTTTTTAGATTCATACGAACCTAGGCCATTTAACATTCTTCAAGAAGAAACTTATGGAATTGGTTTGAGAACTAGAGTAATTTCAAAAGTAACATTATTTCAGAAACAACTTGATTGGACACTTGGTGGCGAATTTTTTAAAGATTCTAATTCATATCAAACCTTTGAAAATCTATATAATGATTTCCCTCCTGAAGAAGGCTCAGTACAAGGAGATTTAAGTTCTGACTTTAAAGAAAAGCGTGATTATATAAACGTATTTTTTGATTCAAGCTATAAGCTTTCTGAAACCATGACTACATCCTTTGGGTTTAACATTAATCATACATCGTACTCCTTAAATGACAAGTTTATTGATGATGGTGTAAACTTTTCTGGTGATTTTGATTTTAATACAATTATCTCTCCAAAATTTGGACTAACCTATCAATTAACCAAACAGTCTATTTTATATGCATCTATAAGTCATGGCTTCTCACCACCTTCATTAGAAGAAACTCTGTTGCCAGATGGCTTAATAAATACCAACATTAAACCTGAAAGTGGATGGAATTATGAAATAGGCAGTCGTGGTGAAATTTTCAACAAATCACTTCATTATGATATTGCTATTTATAAAATGATTGTAAAAGATTTATTAGTTGCTAGACGAACTTCAGACGATCAATTTATAGGTGTTAATGCAGGCAAAACGAATTATAATGGTATTGAATTAAGTTTAGGTTATAATTTGCTAAATACAACTAATCTAAAAATTAATAGCAATAATGCTTTTGCATATAATGCTTTTAAATTTGATACATTTATTGATGACAGTGAAGATTATTCTGGCAATGATTTAACTGGAGTTCCTGATTTTACATTAAACTCAATATTAAATTTTGATACTA
Source organism: Bacteroidia bacterium (assembly GCA_030429955.1). GTDB lineage: Bacteria > Bacteroidota > Bacteroidia > Flavobacteriales > Flavobacteriaceae > CAJQLB01. Next base: position 41,782 of record JAUIGO010000016.1, on the reverse strand, counting down.
GTTTTGGACTATATGGTTTACTAAACTACAATCATGTTGGTAAAATTCCCTTGAGAGATGATAATACTATTTACTCTGGGAGCTACCAATTAGTGAATTCAAAATTAGGCTATAAATCAAACGAAACAAAAAAATTACAGTTTGATTTATTTATAGGATTTAACAATATTTTTAATGAAAAGTATGCCTCTATGCTTTCCATTAACGCTAGTAGTTTCGGAGGCAGTGCTCCTAGGTATTATTATCCTGGAGAGCCAAGTAATTATTATGCTGGTTTAAATTTAAAATACCTTTTAAAATAAATGTAATTTATTGATTCTCTTCTAAAGGCGCTTTCAATTTATCAATTCCTTCTTCAGGCATTTTTATATAACTTCTGCTAGATTTTAGTTTTTCCATTTTAGCAAGTTGAGAAGCTCCGAAGGCTGAAGTATCGCCTTCAAAAATAACACGCCAAATTTTGCCTTGTTTGGACTCAGAAATGTACAAGGAACCATCTGGTCCTTCGGCTAATCCCATTGGTCTGTATTTAGCGTCTTGCATTTTTACAATAGTATCTACACCTGCAAAACCATCAGCAAAAACCTCCCATTGTTTTGTTGGTTTACCATTTTCAAAAGGAATGAAGGCAACAATATAACCAGCCTGTGGATAAGGATTTCTATTGGTTGAACCATGAAATGCAACAAAAGCACCTTTTTTATAACGTGCCGGAAATTGATCTCCTTTATAAAATAACAGATCGTTGGGAGCCCAATGTGCAGGCATTCCCATAAGTGGGTCTGTATACCCATTAGCTTCTTTAATACCATCGCCTCCATACTCAGGCGCTAACATTCTTTTTTCTTTAAAGTGGTCATAATAGGTATATGGCCACCCAAAATCATCACCTCGTTTAATTTTCATAAACTCTTCTGCTGGTAAAATAGTGTTTTGCCATTCACTAAAATACTGTGGAGCGCGTGTATCTAAATAATCTCTTCCATGATTCATAGCATACAAACTATTGTCGGTATCATTCCAAGACATTCCAACTATACTTCTTAATCCAGTTGCATAACGACGGCCATCTGATTGGGTTTGATTGGGTTTATCTTCATCAAATCTCCAAATACCAGCAAGAATATCTAATTGTGAACAAGGGTATTCACCCTTCACAATATCTGTCGGACTTCTTTGGGCTCTCATATCTTCACACGCATTTGTTGGCGCACTAAACGTTACATACATTCCACCTTTATTATCAAATGCCAGAGTTTTGGCATTATGCCATCTAATAGGAAAAGGATCTGTAACCAAAACTTCTGGTTTTCCATCAGGTATTAATTTATTAGGTGTTAATTTCTGCCTATAAATCACTAATTCCGAACTAAAATATAAATAACCCTTATGGATTCTCATTTCGGTTGCAAACCTTCCATCGTTTGGGTAATCTCCAAAACGTTCAACAATATCTGCTTTTCCATCTCCATCAGTATCTCTTAAAGCAACGTTGCCTTTATCTCCAGTGTCAATGCGTAATTTCACATAGATGTCACCATTGGTGTTAACTGCTAAATGTCTGCTCTCTCCAATACTATCAACCACTACCAAAGCGCCAAATCCGTCAGGCAGGAACAAACCTCCATTGTCCTTGTCTGTTTGAGGGGTGACCAATGAAGTATCTTTGCAATTAACTAAAAAGCCGAAAAGAAGAAATAAAAAATAATTTTTAAAGTGCATTATAGAATATTAAGATATGTTACAAATATCTTTTAATTCTTAGAAGATGTAAAATAAGTAGGTATTTAATTTTTAAAAATTGATGAACAAGTTCATTGTTTTTCTTATTAAATAGGCAACTTCTACTAAAGTGCTGTATAAAACTCCCCTTGTGATAAACCTGTTGGATTTGGTGTTGTATTACTAAAGTTTACAGGAATAGAGTTATAAGGAAACTCCCAATTAGCTGCCCCATATATAACTACAAAATGCAGATGCGGATAACCTGCAAGACCTGTTGCACCACTATACCCTAGAATATTGCCTTGATTCACATTGTCACCAACATCAACGAGTGCTCCGTTTTTTGTTAAGTGCATATATTGAGAGTAAATGCCTCCTCCATGAGATATCACTACAAGATTATTAATTTCAGTTTGAAAATCATCTCCGCTATCTTCTACATAAACCACAGTTCCTGCTCTTGACGCTGTAACTATAGACCCAATAGGCATATTAAAGTCTGTTGCGAACTGATCTGGATAGCCTGGAGCATGGTAAGATGAACTACAATTGTTTAAATCTACTTTATAAGTGCTTCCTGCTGGATATGGCAAAACATACAATGACAATTCCCAATCTGGATATACTGCATTAGAACAGTTATACAAGATTGGACCAGCATACCCACCACCACCTCCTCCAGTATTGTATTCGTCATTTTCTTTACATGAAGGTATTAATATTAACAACCAAAAAATTAAAATAATTTTTTTCATAATTTTATTTCGTATTATTTGAAATTGTTTAGTATCTCTTGGATTTCTTTGTTACTTGTTATTGTAAACACTGTATTATCATATTTTGAGACAATACTTAAATCAGCATTATTAATTAATAAAAGTTTAACTATTTCTTTGTTTTCATAACCTGCAGCCCACATAATTGGTGTCATTCCGTTTATACCATCAAGAGCATTAATACTTGCTCCTTTTTCAATCAATACTTTGGCTAATTCGTTGCGATTTTTTCTAATTGCAGCAATTAATGGAGGCAACATAAATCTATCATCTGTTTTAGCAACATCAGCACCTTGAGCTATTAAAAAATGAGCCATTTCTTCATTTCCGAAGAAAACAGCTCTGTTTAAAGCCGTATGACCAACAGGATTCATGTTATTAATATCAGCTCCATTTTGAAGTAAATATTTAACAATATCTAAATTTCCATTTGAAGCAGCAGTAATCAAGATAGGTGTTCCAGAGGCATCTTTGCTATTCACTAAATTTGATTTCAAAGTTCTTTTAAGATTTTTAAGAGAGTTAGCTTTTACTGCTTGAACTATTTCATATTGTTCTTTAGAAACATTGTTTAATTTCACGTTGTATGACATTAAAAGATCTACAATACTATCTTGCCATTCTTTTAAGGCTACATGCATAACTCCGTCAGAATGGATGCTTTTTAAATTAGTTTTTGCCTTATTATCTAGCAAAAGCTTAGTTAATTCGTATTCGCCATAATAAGCTGTCCAATGTATTACTGGATCATTTTGCTTGTCTTGTATATTTACGTCTGCTCCCTTTTCAATTAGATATTTAGCAACCTCAACAAGATTGTAATTACTGCATTGCATTAAAGGTGTGGATTTCAGGAAATCATCATTTTGTAAATTAGGATTTGCCCCTTTATCTAATAAAATTTTAACTAAGTTTTCGTTCTTTGCTCTAATAGCTAACGATAAAAAACTATAGCCCATAGAATCCAAAACATTCACATTTTTATCGCTTATTAATGATTTTATTTTAAAATTCTCTTCGCCATTCTTTATCAAAGAAGCGATGCTGTTTACTTCATTAATATAACTTTGGTTATCAGTGAGTTCTTTATTTTGTTTTTGTTTACAATTTGTGAAAACTACAAGTAGTATTAGTAAAACTATTGGCTTCATAAAATTTGATTTATTCTTTTAATCTAGATAAAGTGAATCGGGTCTCTACTTTACCATACCAATCCGGCTTTTCACCATTTGGGTAGGTTTCATCTATCATTTTAAATTTTAATGTATCACCCACAATATTATAAACAAAAGCTTGTGTTCCTCCTTCAAAACCAGGTACTTTGGCAATACTTGCCTCTATTTTGAAAATGGAGTCAGTAATATTATAAGTTCCAGCGTTAAATACAATAGATCTAAAACCAGATAATATTTCCTCATCAGTTGGATACGCTAATTTTTTAAAAGCAACTCTTGCTGTTTTAGTTGGCGTCCACATAAAAGTATATCTTTTTGGTAAAACCATCAAATAACCTGCTTGCGCCTTTTCAATAATAAAAGTAGTGTCCGCAGTTAACCACTCAATTTTATTTACTTCCCAAGCACCTAAAATAGATTTTTGATTTACTACAGAACTACTCTTATTACTACAATTAAAAACCAATCCAGCAATTACTAGAATAAAAATTGCATATCTAATCATTGAAACACATTATGAAACAAATGAACAGTTTTTAATTGTAAAGGTTGTTTATGTTTATACGAATAAAATAATCCCTATAAAAAGAGACAATTAAAATTAAGATACTTGTAAATGTTTTAAAAAAGTTGTTGGATTCTGATTAGTGAATTTTTTAAATGCTTTGTAAAAAGAAGCTCTATTGTTAAATCCAACTTGATAAGCAATCGCTGTAATATTTAAATCTTCATCAGGATCACTTAATAATATTTTAGCTTCTTCAACCCTATATCTATTTATAAAATCAAAAAAAGAAAGATTAAAATGTTCATTTATTATTTGCGATGTGTGATTTCTGGATACTTTTAATAAATCGGCTAATTCATTCATTCTTAAGTCACTTTTTAAATAAGGCTTTTCATCTTTCATTATCTTAATTAACCTATTCTTTAAATCTATTGACAATGCTTCTGAAAGTCCACTCTTAGAATACTTACGATATAGCGGTATTAGTTTAGATAACGGTTTTTGTCCTTTAAAAACTTCTGGCTGAACAAACCCGAAGTAAGCCACCATACCAATAAAAAATGTTATTGCTCCATCAATGAAATAATCATACTTCCGATCCATTAAATTAAACCTCACTAAGATAAAAAAGATGGTAAATAGCAACACAAAAATTAAATAAGAGGCAATTAGCCACTGAAGCCATATTTTTTCTTTATACCCTATTTTTCTATGATCTTTAAATCGATTGTAGATTAAAAATCCATAGAAAAACATCAGTCCTAGGATTATCCAAATACCATAGCTTGGCATAAACGTGTAATTTCCTATTTCATTATTCAAAACTACTTTCAACTTATTTGTAGTATTCAAAATATAAAATGGAGATAGTAATAAAAAAATAATAACTGGTGGAATTAAAAAAGCAAGATCTGATTTATAGTATTTTCTATCAAAAAGACTTCTGACATAAAAATATAATATTGGCCCAAAGGAAACCCAAAATAAATATGGTACAAGATTAAAATGTACGAAGGCCTTAGTTTGCAATAATCCGCTCCAATTCAAACATTCATATATCATTTGACTTGATGCCAAAAAAGTATAAAGACTTAATAATCTGTTAGCCCTCTTATTGTTGGTTTTTTTAAAGAAAAAAAGAACTGACAAAAGAATACCAACAAACGAGAAAAATAAAAATATAATTACTTGAGTACTCATAGACTAACTACTAATATTCTGTTGCCTAAAATTAGTAATATTAACTAAAGAGCTGTCTCTTATTGTAGGTAAATATGATATAAGCTCAATACGATGCTTATTTGAGCATAAAAATATATATCTAATTTTTCCAAGAAAGATCTTGCTTCCCAGATTTAACTATTATTCCTGTATTTCTCAATGCATTTTCAAGCTCATTAATCTCTTTGTTTAAATTATTAAACATTACTGTCCATTGACCAAACTCTTTTGAGGCTATAGCAAAGCCTTGTTTTTGAGTTGTTGTACTAGGCGAGGTTGCACTATTGAAACTATATCTTATTCTTGAGACTCTTGATGAAATAGAAGGCGCAATAAGCTCCATATTTTGAGTTATTAATTCATTACCATTTAGTTGAATTTCTAAATCCATTAAACTCTGTCTTATGGCTTCAACTTTTTCAATTAATTTAGGATCGCTTACTTTATTCTTTATTTCTCTTTTAACTGACTCCATTTCATTAATTGAGCTATCTAATAATTCATTTCCATTATTGATGGCATTATGTAAAGACATCACTTCTGTCCTGAATTTTTCTTGTTCTTCTATATTGGTAGTAGGAAACGTTGTGTTTTCTAATCGTTTTACATTAAATTCTTGGCTTTGTCCAAGATCTTGCCAATTACCATTAACTAATTTAGCCATAGTTACTTTATAAGTTCCTGGAGCTACTAGAGCACTATTATTTGAATAACGAAGATTCCATGCAGTACGATTAATTCCTCGTCTTGCTGAAGCTCCAACTCTGGCAACCATTGTATTTTGTTCATTTGTAATGGTAAACATAATTTCAGGATTATCCTCTCTTTTTTCTTTGGTAAAAGCTTCCCAATCTGGATAATCTACAGGTTGATTTTTCGCCATTTTTTCAGCCTCTTCTTTTTGTCTTTTTCCTTCTAAGGTTGTGATTCCTTCTTTTAAATAGTAGGTGAATACAGCGCCGAAAGTAGGATTTGGAGACGCGAAGAAATTAGCTCCAAACGATCCTCCATCTGGATTATCAATGGTATAACTCAAAGCATCCTTGACTGGAAAAAGCAAGCTTTCTTTGTTGAGATTAGTTTTAGAAATTTCTCTTAATGGACTAAAGTCATCCAAAATATAAAACCCTCTACCAAATGAAGCAGCTACCAAGTCATTTTCTCTTTTTTGTATTTCTAAATCTCTTATGGCAATCGTTGGAATTCCAGACTTAAATTGTATCCATTGGTTTCCACCATCTAAACTAAAATACAAGCCATACTCGGTTCCAGCAAAAAGTAAATTTTCTGCAATATGGTCTTGCACAATAGTCCAACCAAAATCATCTGCTTTTAAGTTTGACGAGATGCTTTTCCATGTTTTTCCTTTATCATCACTTCTATAAAAATAAGGGTTATAATCACCATATTTGTGATTATTAAATACAGCAAAAACAGTGTTTTCATTATGAGGTGATGCAAATAAATCAGACACATAAGCCAAACGCGGTACACCAGCTATGCCTTCTACTTTTCTCCAAGTATTCCCATCATCTTCTGAAACTTGAATCAAGCCATCATCAGTGCCAGCGTAAAGCAAACCCTTTTTAATTGGAGATTCTGCTAAGGATACAATAGTACCATAAGGAGATGTCCAAACATTTTTAAAAATGGCATCTATGCTCCAAACTTTTCCCATCACTTCCATTTTATTTCTATCTATTTGGCGTGATAAATCAGCACTTATCTCTTTCCAAGAACTGCCATAATCTGTACTTTTGAATAACTTATTAGCAGCTAAGTAAAGCGTTTTATTATCATGTGCACTTAATATTAAAGGTGAATCCCAATTCCATTTATAAGGAGGTTCGCCAGCTTTTGGTTGTGGTTGAATATCCACTTTTTCACCGCTCATTTTATCATACCGAACTATGCCTGCATATTGAGACATAGAATAAACGATGTCAGGGTTTGTTGGATCTATCCTAGATTGGAATCCATCACCTCCTTGAGTGACATACCAATCTGAATTTTTTATACCAATTCGGTGTGTTGTTCTGCTTGGCCCTCCAAGTGAAGCATTATCTTGTGTACCACCATACAAATTATAAAATGGAAAAGCATTGTCTACACCAACTCGATAAAACTGAGTAATTGGTAAATTATCTATAAAGCGCCAATTATCACCTTGATCCCAAGACTCATATATACCACCATCACCAGCCATGAGAAGATAATTCGGGTCACTTGGGTCAAACTCGATTTCATGGTTATCAACATGAATGTTATCATGGTTAATAGATTTTAAAGTCTTGCCTCCATCTTCGGAAACCTTTGTAAACACTTCTACAATATAAAGTTTATCAAATTGATGTGGGTCTGGGAATATTTCCATGTAGTACTGTGCATCGCCAACCATATAATCGTTCATCTTCTTCCAGCTAGAACCGTTATCTTCAGACCTATAAAACCCTTTTGTTTTTTCAGTGCCAGCAACCAATGCATAAAGAACGTCTGGTTTTTGAGGTGATCTAGCCAAACCAATTCGTCCTAGTTCACCTTGAGGAAAACCGCCTTTTAATTTTTCCCATGTTTCGCCTCCATCAACTGATTTAAATGCACCTCCTTCTGGACCTCCTCCTACTAAAATACCAAAATGTCTTCGTCTTTGATAAGCTGATGCAATTAGAATATCTGGATTTCGTGGGTCTAGTGTGACATCTGAAATACCTGTATCATCACTTATATGTAAAACGCGTTCCCAAGTATTACCACCATCAATTGTTTTGTAAAGTCCTCTTTCTCCTCCAGCTTTCCAAACACTACCTTGTGAAGCTACATATACAATATCTGAATTAGTTGGATGAATGGCTATTTTCCCAATATGCTCGGAAGTTTTCAAACCCATGTTTTTCCATGTATTACCTCCATCTGTACTTTTGTAAATACCATCTCCTTTACTTACCGAGCGTTGCGCATTATTTTCACCAGCACCAACCCAAACAATCATTGGATTATTTGTATCAATTTCAACTGTACCAATTGAGTATGATCCTTCATTATCAAAAACAGGTATCCATGTTGTACCAGCATTGGTAGTTTTCCATACACCACCAGATGCTACAGCAACAAATCGAATACTCCGATTAGTAGGATGTATTGCTACATCTACAACTCTTCCGCTCGTTCTTGCTGGAGTTAGGTTTCGAAGTTTTAAACCACTAAATATGGAAGCATCAATAGTTTGGTTTTTGTTAACTGATTTGGAGTTTTGTTTTTGGGCGAAGCTATTGTAATTAACGAAGATAAACAGTAGCATAAAAGTTATTACTCTAATCATGACTAAATTTTTTGGTTGGTTTTACTAAGGTATCAAAAAAATGCATGACAATGGAATAGAACTTTGTTAAAAGAAAAATTGGTATTGTTAGACACTTATTTCATTAAAAAACCTACTTTATAAAATATCAACAGAAAGAATCAAAGAAATTGAAAAATCACTAAATTACATACCTAATAGAAAGTTTAATTATCCTGACCTGATTAAAAACACCATTATGAATCGTTATATACTGTTATTGTTTTCTTCCTTTGCTCTACTCATATTTAGTTGTAATAAGGATATCACTTACGATATTATTATTATAAATGGAGAAGTGTTTGATGGCACTGGAAGCGATGCCGTTTCAGCTGATATTGGCATTAAAGAGTCTATTATTGTAAAAATTGGTGATTTAAGTGATGCTAAATCAAATCGTATAATCGATGCCAAAGGACTTGCTGTTACTCCAGGCTTTATAGATGCACATGCACATTTGGAGCCAATTTTTGAATTATCAAACTGCGAAAGCCATATCAGGCAAGGTGTTACAACAAGTCTTGGAGGTCCAGACGGTTCCAGCCCTTGGCCTTTTGGGAAGTATCTAGACAGTTTACAGCAAGTAGGTGTTGGAATGAATGTAGCTTATCTTATTGGTCATAATACAGTGAGGAGAAATGTGATGAATTTAGAAAACAGGCCTCCAACTAAAGACGAACTAGAGCAAATGAAAATACAAATATCACAAGCCATGGATGAAGGTGCCTTTGGAATTTCCACAGGGTTGAAATATATACCAGGAAGTTTCTCTGAAGTTGATGAAGTTATAGAATTATCAAAAAAAGCTTCAGAAAAAGGTGGTATTTACACCTCACATTTAAGAGATGAAGGTTTAGGTTTATTTGATGCTGTCAATGAGGCCATTTTGATTTCTGAGAAAGCAAATATTCCTGTGGTGCTTACACATCACAAAGTCATAGGCAAGCCAATGTGGGGGAAAAGTGAAAAATCATTGGCACTTGTTGACTCTGCTAGAGTAGCTGGATTAAACATAATGATAGACCAATATCCATACAATGCGAGTTACACAGGAATTTCAGTGTTAATTCCCAGTTGGGCAAGAGCTGGGAGCAACCAGGCATTTATTGAGCGTGTTGAAAACCCAAAACTAAGAGATAGCATAAAAGCTGGAATTATATTCAACATTTTAAATGATCGCGGAGGTGATGATCTGGATAGAGTGCAATTTGCTAAAGTAAGTTGGATGCCAGAGCTTGAAGGCAAAACCCTAAAATATTGGTGTGAATTAAAGGGGCTGGAACCAACTGTTGAGAATGGTGCTGACCTTGTTATTGAGGCTCAAGCAAATGGTGGCGCATCGTGTGTGTTTCATGCCATGAATGAAAACGATGTTGAAAATATATTAAAGCATCCGCAAACTATGGTAGCCTCAGATGGAAGGTTGGTAAAACCAGGTGATGGGCATCCTCACCCAAGATGGTATGGTACTTTTCCAAGGGTTTTAGGCCATTATGTTAGGGAAAAAGGAGTGCTTACATTAAAAGAAGCTATTTATAAAATGACTGCTTTGCCAGCAAAAAACATAGGCTTAAAAGACAGAGGCGTTTTAAAAGAAAACATGAAAGCAGACATCACCATATTTGATCCAGAAACCATAATTGACAAAGGCACTTTTGAAAAACCTCATCAATATCCTGAAGGGATTTATTATGTTTTGGTTAATGGACAACTAGTTGTTGATAATAAAGAGTTTAAGAATATTAAGGCAGGAAACGTTTTAAGGAAAGAATAAAAACAAAATAACACATCACTTTGAAATACGCTTAACTCTATATTATTTCTCACCTAAAATCATTATTAAAGCTCTCTGATTGCAATATTTTTCCAGCTTACTTTTACATCTCCTCCACTGTGGATTTGCAAAACGATACCACCTTCACCTTTACCAATTTCTTCATCATTAAAATCAACCATTTTAGTGCCATTTAACCATGAGGTTAATTTTGAACCCTGTACTTTTATTTTTAATTTATTCCATTCTCCTTCTTTTAAAGCCTTTTCATTTTCTGGCTCTGGCTTTATTAACCAACCTCGTCCATACGATTCATAAACACCTCCAGAATGCAATCCAGCTGGAGCAACTTCTACTTGCCAGCCTTTTACTTTTATACCATCAACAGTTGACCTAATAAATACACCACTATTGCCATTAGAGTTTTGTTTAAACTCTAATGTTAAAATAAAGTCTTTGTAATTTTTTGTTGTTCCTAAATAACCATATTCCTTATCTTCTCCGCTTTCACATATTAAAATGCCATCTTCAACATACCATTTTTCAGTACCATAAACTATCCAACCTTCTAAGTTTTTTCCATTAAAAATTGAAGACTCTTGTGCATACACTGAACCCAACATCATTAGGTAAATTCCTAATGTTGTAAACAAATATTTTTTCATAATTACTGGATTTTAGATGTTTAATAAGGAAAGATAATAAATATCTTTTTTAAAAATTGATTTTAGGTATTCATTAAAAAACTGAAGAATACCAAAATGTCCAAAAACAAAAAAGCATCCCAATCTTCTGTAAAGAAAAAAGGAAAGCTTTCCATTGGAATACCAAATTTACTCTGGTATTACTACATCTCAGATTTCTCTGAGAACAACACAACATCGTTAAACAAAAAAACCTCTTGTTGGAGAGGCTTTTGTTTTGCGGTCTGGACGGGACTCGAACCCGCGACCTTCGCCGTGACAGGGCGACATTCTAACCAACTGAACTACCAGACCGTTGCATAATCGCAGGTGCAAATATACATTCCATTTTCAATACCGCAAATGTTTTTTGTCAATTTTTTGCATAAAATACATTCTATGCAAATTTTTGCCTTTCAACGATGTATGTTGTAAGAATTTTGTTGAAACTCTCATTGATATTGGCTTCAACATATTTTATTTGATATTGACCACACTTTAATTTAATATCATTAAAAAAATCATGGACTGCTTTTTCATAATTTTCCTTAATGTTTTCTGCATAAAGGTTAATGAAGTCTCCTGTTTCAACATCAATAAACCGTTTTGGCTTGTTATCAAAATCAAAGTTTAATTCCTTTTCTTTATCAAACACATGAAATAAAATAACGTCGTGCTTATTATACTTTAAATGCCTTAAAGCATCAAACAGTTTGTCATTATCAACATCTGGCTGAAACATATCAGTAAACAAAAATATCATGGAACGTCTATGAATATTTTCAGCTATTTGATGTAAATACTCATAGGTATTAGTTGTTTTTTGCTTAGGCTTAGATACTGCCATGTCACTCAACTGCTCCAACAACATTCTGTGATGCCGTTCGCTTCCTTTTTCAGGTGCATAATAATCGTAAGCATTACTGTAAATACTTAAGCCTACAGCATCTCTTTGCTTTTTTAAAATATGCATTAAAGACGCTGCTGCCAAAGCTGAAAATCCTATTTTGTTTAATGAATTAATAGACAATTCATTCACTTCAGGATAATGCATAGAGCTACTATTATCTATAATTATATGGCAACGTAAATTAGTTTCTTCATCATAACGCTTGGTAAATAGTTTGTCAGTCTTAGCAAACAGCTTCCAATCTATATGACGAGTACTTTCACCTTGATTATAGATTTTATGTTCGGCAAATTCTGCTGAAAATCCGTGAAATGGGCTTTTATGCATGCCTGCAATAAAGCCTTCAACCACTTGTTTGGCTAGCAGTTCAAGGTTTTTAAATCCTGATGTTTTATTTACTTGGTCTCTTAAATTCATTGTTTTGTGTGCTTTCAAAAATAGCTTGTGCTCTAAAAATTTGATCTGCAGCTTGAAGCAATTTGTTTTTTAATATAGGGCTAAAATCAGGATTTTCATTTAAAAAAGTCTCAATAACTTCCTTGGCATAAGCCGAATTATACATTCCTATAGTGCTACTAAGCCATCTTTTTGGGAAAAATATGTCTCCAGTGAGTTGAATTTCCTCTAACAATTCCAAACTTTGCTTCAAGTATTTTTGACTACTTGTTTGACGTAATGGATGATGAATATTGCCCAATGCACTTAAAACCCAAGATTCTTTTTCTCTATTCTTGGCATCCTTTAAGGATTCGAAAAAAATGTCACGAATAGCTTCATCACTCGATAGTGATGGTAACAAAAACTGAAAACGCTCTAACTTGTCTGGGTTTGAGATTTGTGTTTCAGCCGTTTTTAAAATATTTTGAGTGTCTGGATGGTTATACAACGCTAGTGTTGATGCCAAACTAGTATAATCATCGTTATTTAATTTTAAGTTTTGAATGTTGGTCGTTTTATTCCAAATAGCATATAAAAATTCTTGCCCTGTACTAGAATAAGCAATCGCTTTATAAAGACCGAAAAGTGATTTTTTTATTCCTGATGATTCAGTTCCTTCCAGGCGAAGTCTTAGATCATTTTCCAGTGCTACTTGAACATTGTCTCTTTCAGATTCGGTTAAATAATCCCAGAATATACTTTGCAGTTTTCCAGAAATTAATCGTACTAAAACTTCTTCTTGTTCCTCTAAAATAGCACGTTTAAATAGTTGAAATGCCTGAATTGGAGCCACATCATTGTTTAAGGTGTTTTCATATAAATTTATATATGAATAGCCTCTGGCAACCTCATCTTTTAAGCTTAAAAAGGTATCTAACCTTTCGTTTTGAACAGGGAAAACACCATAACCAAATCCGTTGTAATTGTAAATAACATCTAACGGTTTAGGCAATCCGATGGCTTCTTCAATAATTGCATCTTGCTTTTGTATAGCAACATTAATTACATGTGTCGAATCTGGATATACAAGTCCAATTTCAAATTGTTGTGGCCATATCTTATTACTTTTATCCTCAGCTTTTTGAACTATTTTAAAATTGGAAATTGTATTATTTGATGCATATTCGATACTATCAGTAATGATTGGTCGTCCAGATTGATTCACCCAAACCTCACTCCAAGCTTTCATGTCAACCTCTGTTTTTTTGTCGAGAATAGACACTAATTCATTCCAATCTGCATTACCATTTGCATAGGTTTTAATATATTCTTGTATGCCTTCTTGAAAGGCTTGTTTTCCCATAGTGGCTTCCAATTGGCGCATCATAATTGGTGCTTTATTATAGATGATGCTTCCGTATAATGAACCAGCATTTTTTAGATTATCTAAGTGCTGACGGATTGGTGTTGCACCTTGTGTTCGGTCTTCTCCATAAGCACTGGAATAATGTGAAAGTACAAACTGTAAATCATGATTAAACTCTGGAAAACTTGGGTTGGCTATTTTATCTGCCATAAAGTTGGCAAACACTTCTTTCATCCAGACATCATTAAACCATTTCATGGTTACTAAATCGCCAAACCACATGTGAGACACTTCATGCGCTATTAATTTACCTCTGCTTAACTCAGAACTCTTGGTTGCTGTTTCGTCTAAAAACAAAGACGATTCTCTGTATTGTATGGCTCCAACATGTTCCATACCTCCATATTGGAAACCAGGAATAGTTTCAAAATCCAATTTTTGAAACGGAAATTTATAATTGGTATAGTCTTCCAAAAAACGAACAGCCTCATGATGTAACCTAAAAATTTCAGGAACACTTGCTGTGATTTTTGCTGAATCGGTTTCACGATACAACAAATTCATTTTGAAATCATCAATTGCGTTCTGTGTTGTTTCAAAAGCACCTGCAACAAAAGAAAATAAATAAGTACTCATTTTATCTGTTGCATTGTAAATATGCCTTGTTTTGTCTGCTTCTGCAATAGTTTCTTTCAACAATGCGCCACATAACACTTGCCAATTTTTTGGAGCCGAAATATTTAAATGATAAGTTGCTTTTAAGTTTGGCTGATCAAAACATGGAAATAAAGTACTCGCTCTATCTGGAACCAATAAGGTGTATAAATATTCTTTGTTTCTGTTTAAGGATAATTCGCCTGCATTAAAGGCAATATCAATTGTATTCTGTCCTAATTTTAAATAAGACGCATCAATTATTAAATGCTCATTTTCATGTTTGATTTCAATATCGTTTCCATTCGTATTAACGCTTAAAAGCAAAGATTTATCAGCGTTAAAGTCTAAAATTAAAGGTTGTTGTAAGTTCTTAAGATGGACTTCTAATTTTAAATTAGATACAACTGGTTTATCTAACGTTTCTGGAATATCAAACGTTAAATTATAAGCGATATCTGAAAGTTGTTCGGCTCTAAATTCTGCCAAATCCAACGAAATGCCTTTTGCAAATAAAGCTGTTTCGATGACTTTATCACTGCTATTACATGCTACTAAAAAAAGTGCTAAAAGCCCTAAACATATTTGCTTCATAACTTGGGTTACTTAATCACCTTATCAACTATTCCATAGGCAACTGATTCTTCAGCTCCCATCCAATGGTCACGGTTAAAATCTTTCATTACTTTGTTAAAGTCTTGTCCGCAATTCTCCGCTAAAATTTGAGCGCTTAATTCTTTAGTTTTTAATATCTCTTGAGCTGTAATTTCAATATCGCTTGCAGGTCCACGAGCTCCACCACTAGGTTGATGAATCATTACTCTTGCATGTGGCTGAATAAATCGTTTTCCTTTTTCGCCAACTGAAAGCAGTATAGATCCCATCGAAGCTGCTAGTCCTGTGCATATTGTTGACACTGGACTTTTTAAAGATTTAATACAATCATACATTGCAAAACCTGAGGTTACATAACCACCTGGACTATTTATGTACAACCGAATCTCTTTATTTTCTAAAGCATCTAGATAAAGCAAACGTTCAATAACATGCTTAGCTGATTTATCATCAACTTGTCCCCAAAGAAAAACCCTTCTTTCCTCTAATAATTTACTATCTATTAAATCTTGTATTTTTGGTTGTTTGCTCATTTCAATTAATTTTCTTCTAAAATAAAAAAAGGTTTGCTTATTGGGCAAACCTTTTATGTTTTCTTTTAGATACTTTATTATAAAAGTGAATCTATAGCTTCTGTATAAGCATTTTTTGGAGCAACGCCAACTTGTCTTCCTACTACTTCCCCATTTTGAAACACTAACACTGTTGGTATGTTTCTAACTCCATATTTTGCAGCAAATTCTTGGTTTGCATCTACGTCAACCTTACCAACAACAGCTTTTCCAGCATATTCTTCACTTATTTGATCAATGATTGGCCCAACCATTCTACATGGTCCACACCAAGCTGCCCAAAAATCTACCATTACTGGTTTGTCGCTTTTTAAAACTGTTTCTTCAAACGTTGCATCTGTTATTTCTAATGCCATAATATTTTAATTTAATTGAGTTTACTATTTATTACTATGCAAAATTAGTCAAAAATTTTGCTAAAGCTTACAACTGTTCTATTTGTTTTACTTATTTAGAAATTGATTGATGTTATAAGACTTAATTCAACTTATAAAACACTTGTTGGTTTAAAAAATTATTTAAGCTTGTCAGGGTTTTTACCTAGTTTTTTAGATTCTGAACTTACTCGCCTTTCTAATTTTTTAATATCTTCTTCAGCAGGCAATTCTTCTGGTTTAATTCCACGCTCTATTAACAACCCTCTAACACCCTTATTATTTCTAACATGTTCTGCTGAAATACTAGCTCCTTTTCTTAACCCTTTTTCCTTAGTATTAAAGACTGTAATTTCTGTTGCAAAATCTTTAGCTTTAATTGTAATTGTTGGTAAAAAATCTGCTAAAGCTCTACTTTGAGGAATATTTAATTTCTTTTTCATTTCTTTAGTTGACCTTCCAAATAGAGCTTGGTCTCCTTTGCTTCTTATAAACCCAAAATTTTTATCGCTACCTGTTCTTTCATAGATTAGTTCGGATAATTCCTTTTCAGAAAGCGTCAGTTTTTGTCTTGCTTGTAATCTTTCCCAATCCTTAATTCGTTGCTCTATTAATTCAAATTTCCTTGTTTGAACTGCAAAATAATTTTGGGCAAAAGCAATTTGTTCTTTTCTTGGATCTCCATTTTGTGCAATTAAATAACATGCATATCTTGTCAACATTATATCGTCTATTTCCCTTTTACTTCCAGAGCCAAGTGAAACCATTTTGTTGACGTCAACAAAATGGTCTGAAACAACATTGTCACTAGCTTCACATGAAATTTTAGATTTTACGATTACTTTTTGAAAATTTCTCCATTCAGTATACCCTAAAAGATGTTGAATATCTCTAGCGAACCAAAATTCTATACCATTCTCAGTTGTTTGTGAATGGTTTTCAAAATTATCAGTTAGTGATTTTATTATTTCTGATTTCATTTAACTACCTTTTTTAATTCAACTTATAAAAGACTTGCTGACTTTCCAGCTCTTCAAGCAATTCCTGCGAAATTTTAATCTTTTGTTTTCTACTTGGCATATTCAGTTTAATTTGCTCTTTATTATCGTAAATTACAAAATTTAACAAGTGATTGCCATCGTGCATTTTTAGTAATTCCTTAATACTTTTTATGCGCTCTTTTTCAATGTCTTTAATATCAAACTGAATGGAAAGCTTCTTGGCATAGGTATCCATAACGTCATGCAATAATTGGAAATTATTAAACTGCAAACGCGGTTCTCCTTTCTTTCCTGTATCTCTGTTAACCCATCCTTCTTTTACATAAGTTCGCACATAAACAAAATTACTTTTCATTAAAAAGTGTCTGAATTTTAAATACTCTTCACCAAAAATCCGGAACTCATGCGTATCAAAATAATCTTCAATTGTAAAGGATGCCCAACCTTTTCCTTGCTTGCTTATTCTATGTTGAACATCAGTAACAACGCCTCCAAAGGTCAATTCACGATTCACATAATTTTCTAAGTCTTTAAATAAGGAAATAGTTGCATTACAAAAGGTGTTCATTTCTATTTTAAAATCATCCAATGGATGTCCAGAAATATAAATACCAACCACTTCTTTTTCGCGAGCCAATTTTTCCATGGTTCCCCATTCTTCACAAGGAGGCACTTCTGGTTCTGGAATTTGTACATCACTAGATTCACCAAATAAACTTACCTGTGCTGAATTTTCGTTTTCTTGATATTTACTGGCATATCTGATGGTTTTTTCAAGAAAGTTTATTCCGTCTCCTTCATCATGAAAATATTGAGCGCGATGCGTTTCGTTGAAGCAATCAAACCCACCAGCATTGGCCAAGTTTTCGAAAGCTTTTTTGTTGGCTGCACGTAAATCAATACGTTTTGCAAAATCAAAGATAGATTTATAATGGCCATCTTTTTTTCTGTTTTCAACAATGGTTTTTACTGCTCCATGGCCAACCCCTTTAATGGCTCCCATACCAAAACGAACTGCATTATCTTGATTTACAGAGAATTTATAATAGGATTCATTAACATCTGGGCCTAACACTTTTAATTTCATGCGTTTACACTCTTCCATAAAGAAGGTTACTTGCTTGATATCGTTCATGTTATTTGATAACACTGCTGCCATATATTCAGCAGGATAATGTGCTTTTAAATAGGCTGTTTGATAGGCTATCCAAGCATAACATGTTGAGTGAGACTTATTGAATGCATAACTTGCAAAGGCTTCCCAATCTTTCCAGATTTTTTCAAGCTTTTCTTTATCCATCCCTTTTGCAGCAGCTTGTTCAATGAATTTAGGTTTCATTTTATCAAGTACTGCTTTCTGTTTTTTCCCCATGGCTTTACGCAAAACATCAGCTTCACCTTTAGTAAAATCTGCTAACTTCTGCGATAATAACATCACTTGCTCTTGATAGACTGTAATACCATAGGTTTCCTTGAGGTATTCCTCCATTTCAGGGAGATCATATTCAATCTCTTCATCGCCATGTTTACGAGCAATAAAACTTGGTATGTATTCCATTGGACCAGGACGATACAAGGCGTTCATCGCAATAAGATCATCAAAAACAGTTGGTTTTAAATCCTTCATGTGCTTTTGCATCCCTGGAGATTCGTATTGAAAAATCCCTACGGTTTCGCCTCTTTGGAATAGCTCGTATGTTTTTTCATCATCAATAGGGAAATTGTCAGGATCTAAATCTATGTTGTGTTTGGCTTTTACAATTTTTACGGTGTCTTTAATAAGTGTCAAGGTTTTTAAACCAAGAAAATCCATCTTTAACAAGCCTGCATCTTCCACAACCGAGTTGTCAAATTGAGTGACATACAAATCGGAATCTTTGGCTGTAGCTACAGGAACATAATTGGTAATATCGCTTGGTGTGATAATCACTCCACAAGCGTGAATTCCAGTATTTCTAACGGAGCCTTCTAAGATTCTTGCTTGGTTAACCGTTTCTGCTTCCAAGTCGTCACCATCAGCAATGTTGAGCAATTGATTGACTTTTTCTAAATCTTCAGCTCTAAACTTTTTGCTTAATTCCTTTTCATCAACACCAAAAATCTTGCTCAGTTTAGACATGGTAGGAATTAGTTTTGCAATGCGATCAGCATCATGCAATGGCAAATCTAAAACTCTTGCTGTATCTCGTATGGACGACTTTGCAGCCATGGTTCCGTAAGTGATAATTTGCGCTACTTGGTTGGCTCCATATTTATTAATCACATAATCCATAACACGACCACGACCTTCATCATCAAAATCGATATCAATATCAGGCATACTTACACGATCTGGATTTAAGAAACGCTCAAAAAGCAAATCGTACTTTAAAGGATCAATATTTGTAATCCAGAGACAGTAAGCTACTACTGATCCAGCCGCAGAACCACGACCTGGACCTACTGATACATCCATATTTCGAGCTTCGCGAATAAAGTCTTCAACAATTAAGAAATACCCTGGATAACCTGTATTCTCAATGGTTGCGAGTTCAAAATCCAAGCGTTCTTGAATCTCTTTTGTAATTTCTTTATAACGCTTTTTAGCGCCTTCATAAGTAATATGCCTTAAATATGCATTTTCGCCTCGTTTTCCTCCATCAGTTAAATCTTGCTCGTCTTTAAATTCATCTGGAATGCTAAACTCTGGTAACAAAACATCTCTAGCCAGTTCAAATGTTTCAACTTTATCTACAACTTCTTGAATATTGATGATAGCTTCAGGAGTATCCTGAAACAACGTTTTCATTTCTTTAGAAGACTTAAAGTAGTATTCCTGATTTGGCAAACCGTAACGATAACCGCGACCTCTACCTATTGGAGTTCCTTGTTTTTCGCCATCTTTTACACATAATAAAATATCATGTGCATTTGCATTTTCTTTCTCGCAATAATAGTTATTGTTTGTTGCTACTAGCTTAACATCATGTGTTTTAGCAAAGTCCTTTAACACTAAATTTACTCGTCGTTCATCTTCTTGATTATGCTGCATGATTTCCAAGTAGAAATCATCTTTAAATTGTTCTTTCCACCAAATGAGAGCTTCTTCGGCTTGATTTTCACCAACATTAAGAATTTTACTTGGCACCTCGCCATAAAGGTTTCCGGAAAGAACAATAATATCTTCCTTGTATTTCTCAACAACTTTTTTATCGATTCTCGGCACATAATAAAAACCATCTGTATAGGCAATGGATGCCATTTTCACCAAATTTTGATAGCCATTTTTATTTTTAGCTAACATGACTATTTGGTAACCGTAATCTTTATGAGATTTGTTTAAATGGTCTTCACAAACAAAAAATTCGCAACCAATAATGGGTTTTATTTCTTCACCAACTGGAGCTTCACCATTTTTAAGTGCTTCTTCGTTTTTCTCTTTAATAATTCGGTTATGGTTTTTCACTTCTTTTACAAAGTGAAAAGCGCCCATCATATTGGCATGATCTGTTAAAGCAACAGCATTCATCTTGTGTTTTGCTGTAGATGCCACCAAATCTCTAATGCTTATAGTGGATTGTAAAACAGAAAATTGTGAATGGTTATGTAGGTGAACAAAATTAGCGTCTTTTAATTCTGATGCGTCAATAGTAGATTCTTCAATCTCGACTTCTTGGGTTTTTTGAAGTTGCTCATGAATTTTTGCAGATGCCTTTTTAAGATTGATGTGCTTTAAACCTATAAGTTGAATTTCGTTAGGATTGGCTTTAGAGAATTTTTCAAAATAATCTGGCTGAACATCAAGTTGTTCTTTGGTATACTCTTCTCTCCTTATAAGCTCTAAAAAACAACGTGTAGTTGCCTCAACATCTGCAGTGGCATTATGCGCTTCATTAAAAGCCTCGCCAAATAAATACTCGTGTAATTCTGTAAGTGTTGGTAATTTGAACTTTCCGTAACGACCTCCAGGAAGTTTACATAATTCGGCAGTATGTTCGGTACATGTATCTAAAACAGGAAGCTCCAACAATTTGGTAGCAGTGTCTTCACGAAAAAACTCACAACCCATGATGTTTAAATCAAAACCAACATTTTGTCCAACTACAAATTTTGATTTATTGAGTGCTTCATTAAATTTTTCTAAAACTTCAGCCAGTGGAAACCCTTTTTCTTGAGCTAATTCGGTAGAAATACCATGAATTTTTTCAGCGTCATAAGGTATATTAAACCCTTCTGGTTGTATTAAATAATCTTGATGTTCAATACAGTTTCCCATGGCATCATGCAATTGCCATGCAATTTGAACGGCTCTAGGCCAATTATCAGTATCTGTAATTGGCGCATCCCAACGCTTTGGTAAACCTGTTGTCTCTGTATCAAAAATTAAGTACATAAAAGCTCTTTTTGATTTCCCTTTTTGGGAAAATTCATGAATTTCTACAAAAAAGTAAGACGATAAAATTACATAGAAATAATGCTTTTTTAAAGTGAAGTTATGAACAGTTTTAAACAAAAAAACGCAACCGTTTAGGTTGCGTTGTAATTGCAATATATTAAGAGTATTATGACACTAATTCTTCATGTACTTTCTCGGTGTTAATTGCGGCTTGAATTGCATTTTTCTGTTTTGTCAACAGAGAATCAATTGTTGGTGGCAATGTGCTATCTGCCAAAATTTCATCATACTCTTTCAAGCTTGCTTTTTCGCCTTTTATGGCTTCTTCAAGAACAGCCTCTTCATTGTTTGATGAGAATGTTGCTTTTAATGTGGTCCAATTTCTGTGCATTGTACCTTTAAATGAACCGTCGTTTTCTGGAATTTCTCCATACCTTAAAATTTCGGTTCTTAAGTCTTTTGCGAACTCACTTCTTTCGGATGCTCTTCTTTTAAAAAACATTTTTAGGTTTTTATTCTCTACATTGTCAATGGCATTTAAATACCCTTTTTCGGCATCGTAATTTTTGACTAATAATTCGTTTAATTTGTTTGAAATTTTTTCTGAATACTTCATAATATCGTTTGCATTTTTAATTTCAATAAATTCTTTAAAGATGCGTATTGTTTCACATCTGCATACATAACATAACGTATATATTACTGGATATCAAACTTATTAACACATTTAATAAAAGTTTATGATTATTTAACAAAAAAACCGCTTAAAGCGGCCTCTTTTATTTAGCTAATTGAATTTATACAGCTCATTACTGGATTTGCAACAAACCACCAAGTAAAGGCACTTTGTAAAACACGCCTTCGTTAAAATTAATGGCTTGTAATCCATCTGCGGTGTATGCGTAAAACCAAAATGTTCCGTAAATATTTTTCGGGTCGTCGTTATCAACATCCTCAACAATAATTTGTCCAGTTGGAGGATATATAGACACACTTGGATCAGGCATGTTTTCTGTTGAATATACAGTTCCGTCAACATCTTTAAAAATAGCAATATTTCCTGTGTCAATGCCTATTTCAAAGGTTCCTCTTGTATCATTGGTTGTAATTAGTTGTACCACTTCACCTGAGTTTCTACCTTCAATAACAAAACCACCATTATCTATATCAGCTGCTCTAAATTGTGCTTTCCACAAAACATTTCCATTCTTATGTGCCTGCATTGCTGGCGAATTAAACCTAACTTCATCGCTACAACTAAGGCTAAAAATGGCGATTAAAAAAACTGTAATACTATTTCTCATAAAGGCATAACGTATTTAAGGTTTCAAAAGTATAATAAAAAATTAAACTAAATAATTGTGAATTAGAAAAATGTAGTATCTTTGCGCTCTCATTAATAACAGAGGTCGAGAACCTCACTAATTAATTTTTATGGCAGTTAAATTAAGACTACAAAGACACGGTAAGAAGGGAAAACCTTTTTACTGGATTGTTGCAGCAGATGCAAGATCAAAAAGAGATGGTAAATTCTTAGAAAAAATAGGAAGCTACAATCCGAACACAAACCCAGCAATTATTGATTTAGATGTTGATGGTGCAGTAAAATGGCTTCAAAACGGAGCGCAACCTACTGATACAGCCAGAGCAATTTTATCATATAAAGGTGCATTGTTGAAAAATCATTTAGCTGGTGGTGTACGTAAAGGTGCTTTAACAGAAGAAGAAGCTGAAAAGAAATTTCAAGCTTGGTTAGATGAAAAAGCATCTAAAGTTGATGCTAAAAAAGATGGCTTGGCTAAAGCAGAAGCTGATGCAAAAGCTAAAGCTTTAGAAGCTGAAAAAGCGGCAAACGAAGCTCGTATTGCAGCAGCAGCTCCAGTTGTGGAAGAAGAAGCAACTGAAGAAGATGCTCCAGCTGAAGAAGTTCAGGCTACAAACGAAGAAGAATAAAAAATTATTTTTTATACTTTTAAACCCGGACCTTTGCGTCTGGGTTTTTTATTTTAATTCATGAAAAAAGAAAATTGTTTTTATTTGGGAAAAATAGTTTCAAAGTATAGCTTTAAAGGTGAACTTTTAGCAAAACTGGATACTGACCAACCTGAGCTTTATGAGCATTTAGATGCAATATTTATTCAGGTTAGAAATAATTTGATCCCGTTTTTTATTGAAAAATCCCAGTTACACAAATCAGATTTGCTACGTGTTAAATTTGAAGATGTAGATTCAGAAGCTGATGCTGATGCCTTAATAAAAAGTGAATTGTATTTGCCCTTAGAATTCTTGCCAAAACTTGAAGGCAACAAGTTTTACTTTCACGAAGTAATTGGTTTTAAAATCACAGATAAAACCTTTGGAGAAGTAGGTATCATTAAAGGGATTAATGATTCTACAGCTCAAGCACTTTTTGAAGTAGATAGAGATGGAATTGAAATTCTAATCCCAATGAATGACGAGTTTATTGTTGAAGTGAATAGAGAAACAAAAACTATAATTGTTGAAACTCCAGAAGGATTAATAGATTTATACTGTTAAAGCTTCATTCACTTTAATTCTATTCATTTTAGAGTGAAGTAAGTCTCGTTGCTCAACCAACAGTTTACATAAAGATAAAGACAAATTAAACTCCTGCAGTAAATTATTATAATTATCAATGCTCCATTCTTTGATACTGCATATTTGATCAAGTAATTCTGGAGTGTTATCTTGCTTTAGCAAGGGTCTTAGATTTTTCCATATAATATGATATGCTCTACTTAACTTATTTAACCCTTCAAAATTTTGAGGTGCCTCGCCTAACTTAATCGTCTCTCTTTGTAACGCTTTAGAGAATTCATTTCTCTCAAAAGCGAGCTCTCTAAAAAAAGATTTTAGTTTTTCATCATCAACTATATCATGGGCATCTATATAAATTTTCTCTACCTCGTGGTTCATCTTTAATAGATTATTTGCCTTAACTATAACTTTTTCTGAATGCTTTAGTTTCATATAACTGCTTTTAAACATTTACGTAAATATAACTTAAGATAGATGTTTAAATTGTTTATTTTAACATAGTTTAATAACAAGTTTTCAACATTTAATTATTATTTCAATTAAGTTTGTCATTACCAGTATTAATATATTTAGCCACAAAAACTTAACATGCCTCATAAGCCTTTTCTTTTTAAGAAGTTTACAATACATCAAGATCGTTGTGCAATGAAAATTGGTACTGATGGTGTTTTACTTGGTGCTTGGACATCAGTAAATCACAAACCTTTTTCTATTTTAGATATTGGAGCTGGAACAGGTGTTATATCGCTCATGATTGCTCAAAGATGTCATGCCGAACTTATAGATGCTATTGAAATTGATGATGATGCTTATGAACAATGCACAGAGAATTTTGAAAACTCCACTTGGAACGACAGGTTGTTTTGTTATCATGCTTCGTTAGAAGAATTTGTTGAAGAAATCGATGATAAGTATGATTTGATTGTTTCCAATCCTCCTTTTTATTCTGATGATTATAAAAGTGACAATGCACAGCGTGATATGGCCAGGTTTCAAGATGCATTACCTTTTGAACATTTAATAGAAAGTGTTTCGAAATTGTTGTCTGAAACAGGAGTATTTTCAGTTATTATTCCATTTAAGGAAGAACCAGCTTTTATTGGCTTGGCAAAAGATTTTGGTTTGTTTAATAATCGAATAACAAGAATTAAAGGAAATCCAACTTCGGAAACAAAAAGAAGTCTTTTAGAGTTTTCATTTACTGAATGTGAAGTTGAAGTTGATGAGTTAGTCATTGAAACTGATCGTCATCAATACACACAAGACTATATAAATCTTACTAAGGATTTCTATTTAAAAATGTAATTAATATGACCTTAACATTGGTCGTGTTAAACAGGTTGGTCCACCACCACCTTTTACGCTTATGTCTTCACCTTTGTAAGCCGTAACTTTGCATCCAGCTTGCTCTAACAGTTTTTGAGTTTTAGTATTTCCAGCTACCATTAAACATTGTCTTGGAGCAATTGCCAAGACGTTACAACCCATAGATTCAAATTCATCCTCAGGAACTTCAATAAACTCAAAGCCTCTTCTTAAAAGTTCATTTCTAAATTTAATTGGCATTAAAGGCGAATACACCACTGCTAAATCTTTATCAACTGGACTTAAAATACTCATTAAATGAAATACATCATTTTTTCCTTTATAATGAGGCAATTCTGCAACGATTACATCAATGCCTTTTGGTTCTAATAGCGATTTCAATTGCTTAATTCCTTCAGGGTTTGTTCTGTAAGTATGGCCAACTGCTAACGTTTTTTCATCTAACCACGCAACATCGCCTCCCTCTAAAGTCCCTGGAGCTTCAATAATTCCTAATATTGGAATATTGTTTTGTTTGTAAAATTCAAGATGAGATTGTGGTTCGTTAATGCGTCCTCCTTTTCCCATATTGCAGATAATCATTCCAAAATCTGTAGCAATGGAAGCATCTCTACAATAGATGGAGTCAATTTGCACAGTATCATCAAAAGGGAAATCATGTATTTCAATATCGTTGTTTAAAAAATACTCTTGAAACGTTTTATACTCTTCCAAAGCCTTATCAAAATCTGGTTTAGACAAATAGTTAAGCGCTTCCCATTGTTCACTTAAATAGACATCAGATATAAATGCATTTTTAGCTGGTTTAATAAAAACCTCTTTTAGTTTTAAATATTCTGAATGATATGTTGCTTTCATTTTAATCTTTTCTCTGATTCCATTTCATAATAGCATACATTGGAACTCCACACATTAATAATAAAAATCCATAAAAAACAGTATCGTTACCAGAGCCATAAATTGCCCATAATGAATAGGCAATTCCAAGCATTCCCAAAGTTATTGTTTTAAACCAACTATTAATATGAATTTTTTTCTCAATAATGACCAATATATAAGCGGCTGCAACAAATAAATAAGGTATTAGGTTAGAAAACACAACAATATTTGCAATAAATTCAAACTGTTTTACAAGTCCATCCGACAAGTTCATTAGTAATATAGCAGAAGTTAATAAGCTCCCAATAACTATTCCCATAGCTGGAGAGCCTTTTTTATTTAGCTTCTTAAATATCTTTGGAAACAAATTATCCTGAGATGCTGCCATTGGGACTTGTCCTGAAAATTGAATCCATCCATTCATACAACCCAAAGCAGATATAGCTATTCCACCAGCAACAAAATATCCTCCAAAATCACCACCTATTAATATAGCTGCATCTGCAAATGGTGATGGAGAAGCCGCTAAAACATCCATTGGTAAAACGCCAAAAAGAACAAACGTACTCAGAATATAAACCAATGCAACAATGATTGTTCCTATAAGTGTAGCCTTAGGGATTGTCTTTTCAGGGTTTTTAACATTAGCCGCAGGTATAGAAGCGGTTTCGAGACCTAAAAAGGCATATAATGTCGCTGCAGCAACTACTGGAAATATGGCAAAATTACTTTCCGTTGTTAAATTAAATGCTGGGAAGTTATTAATGTCAAATAGAAATAACCCTGCTATAATCACAAAAAATAATGGCAGCAGTTTTAGCGCTGTGGTAACAACCTGGACTTTTCCAGATTCTTTAATCCCTCTGGTATTAATCCATGTAAATATCCAAATAATAGATAGTGCTAATAATACTCTATATATAGGACTGATATCTAATATCGGAAAAAAGAAACTTAACGCACCAACGATAGTAATCGCAAAGGCAGCATTACTCACCCAAATTGAAATCCAATAACCCCAAGCAACCAAAAATCCAATAAAATCTCCAAATCCAGCTTTGGAATAGGCATAAGGACCTCCACTTTTATTGACTATCATTTTACTAAAATTACCAAAAATCCTAGCTAATATTAAAGCTCCGATGGCTGAAAAAATCCATCCTAAAAAACTTATGCTTCCGTAAGGTGCTAATAGTGCTGGCAAGAGAAAAATTCCAGCACCTATCATACTTCCTACGACATAAGATGTAGAAGTGATTAACCCAATTTTTTGTGGTTTAGATGTCATTCATTTAGTTTTAAAGAGATCGAATTTAATTACGTAAATTAGGAGCAGATTACTAATGTACAACTATATTATTTACGATGGAGAAATATTATATCAATCCAGATATTAAAAAAGCTGAAACGCTTCCTGCTAAATTTTATAAAGATGCTGAAACTTTTGAAGCTTTAAAAGAACATGTGTTTCTTAAGACTTGGCAATTTATTGGTGATGAAAACTTGGTAAGACTTCCACAGTCAATTTATCCATTTGTATTGTTAGATTCTTTTTTGACAGAACCAATGCTGTTAACTCGTGACAAGGATGACATGATAACTTGCATGACAAATGTTTGCACGCATCGTGGTAATGTTGTGGCTTTGCATCCAGGGAAATCTAAAAAATTGACCTGTATGTATCATGGCAGACGCTTCAGCCTTAAAGGTGAATTTGAACACATGCCAGAATTTAATGATGCCGAAGATTTTCCAAGACCATGTGATAATTTACACCAATTTCCGCTTCGAAAATTTGGACCATTACTATTTGCTGGATTGAATCCATCATTCGATTTCCAACAAGTGATTGACAAAATGAACGAACGCGTTGGTTTTCTGCCACTGGATGAATTTAGCTTAGATAATTCTCTCTCGAAAGATTTCCTAGTACATGCGCATTGGGCTTTGTACTGCGATAACTATTTAGAAGGATTTCACGTGCCTTTTGTACATGAAGATTTGAATGCCGTTTTGGATTACGGAAGTTATAAAACCGAAGTCTACGAGTTTTGCAATCTTCAAATAGGTTATACAAATGAAGCTACAGAAGTGTTTGATTTGCCTGAAGACCATATTGATTATGGAAAAAATGTTGCTGCTTATTATTATTGGGTATTCCCAAATATGATGTTTAATTTTTATCCTTGGGGACTTTCAGTAAATGTGGTAAAACCACTAGACATGAATCGCACAAAAGTCTCTTTTATCTCTTATGTTTACGATCCTTCTAAGCTAGGTAAAGGAGCTGGAAGTGCGCTAGAAAAAGTGGAACGTGAAGACGAATTTGTTGTTGAAAACGTTCAAAAAGGAGTACGTTCATCGTTTTATAAAGCAGGTCGTTTTTCTCCAACTCGTGAACAAGGCGTCCATCATTTTCATCAATTACTCAGTAAGTTTTTAAACTCATAAAATTCTTCCTAAAATCTTTAGTGATTCGTTTTGCTTTAGTTAAATTTGGAACATTAAAATTTTAACCTATACAGATGAAGCCAGATTTATTTGAAGCTCCTGATTATTACAATTTAGACGAGCTTTTATCAGAAGAACATAAATTAGTACGTGATGCTGCTCGTGATTGGGTAAAACGTGATGTTTCTCCAATTATTGAAGAGTATGCTCAAAAAGCAGAATTCCCTAATCAAATCATCAATGGATTAGCAGAAATTGGTGCTTTTGGACCATACATTCCTATGGAATATGGTGGCGCTGGACTAGACCAAATTTCGTATGGACTAATCATGCAAGAAATTGAACGTGGCGATTCTGGTGTACGTAGTACAGCCTCTGTACAATCATCATTAGTGATGTACCCTATTTGGAAGTACGGAACCGAAGAACAACGTCAAAAATACTTACCAAAATTAGCTTCAGGTGAGTGGATGGGCTGTTTCGGACTGACAGAGCCAGACCATGGAAGTAATCCTGCAGGCATGGTTACCAACTTTAAAGATAAAGGTGATCATTATTTATTAAATGGTGCAAAAATGTGGATTTCAAATGCACCTTTTGCACAAGTTGCTGTGGTTTGGGCTAAAGATGAAAGTGGACGTATTCACGGTTTGATTGTTGAACGTGGTATGGAAGGGTTTTCAACTCCTGAAACCCATAATAAATGGTCATTAAGAGCTTCGGCTACTGGAGAACTAATTTTTGATAACGTAAAAATTCCAAAAGAAAATTTATTACCTAACAAATCCGGATTAGGAGCACCACTTGGTTGCTTAGATTCTGCTCGTTATGGTATTGCTTGGGGAGCCATTGGAGCAGCTATGGATTGTTATGACACTGCTCTTCGTTACAGTAAAGAGCGTATTCAATTTGGCAAACCAATTGGACAGTTTCAATTACAACAAAAGAAATTAGCCGAAATGATCACCGAAATCACCAAAGCACAGTTATTGACTTGGAGACTTGGTGTATTGCGAAATGAAGGTAAAGCAACTTCTGCACAAATCTCTATGGCTAAACGTAACAATGTAGATATGGCAATTAACATTGCACGCGAAGCCAGACAAATGTTAGGAGGAATGGGAATTACTGGAGAATATAGCATTATGAGACACTCCATGAATTTAGAAAGCGTCATTACTTATGAAGGTACTCATGATATCCATTTACTAATCACAGGATTAGATATTACAGGATTAAATGCATTTAAATAGTGGCTAAGCCGCATTTGGCAATCCACTCAAACACTAATGTCATTCTGAATGAAATGAAGAATCTCTAAAATGAGCTTTCCAACTTCTTTTGAAATGACATTTTTTATTTACTTTTATTAAATGTCCTCCAAAAAACGATTAGATAGAGCTTATAAAAATGCTAAGGTTGTCAACTTTGACGACTCAAGTAAGTTTATCCTATTTAGTGATTGTCATCGTGGAGACAATAGTTTCGCTGATGATTTTGCCAACAACCGAAACATTTATTTTCATGCATTAAAGCATTATTACGCTGAAGGCTTTCAATATTGTGAGGTTGGCGATGGTGATGAATTATGGGAGAACATTTCGTTTACTCCAATTCTTGAAGCTCATAAAAATGTCTATATGCTTATGAAACTGTTTCATGAGCAAGAACGTTTGCACATGATTTGGGGAAACCATGATATGGTGTATCGTGACCCTAAATATGTTGAAAAACATTTGTCCACCTATTTCGATGAAAAAATTGGAGAAGACGTTGAGTTGTTTTGCAACATTCAATACCATGAAGGTATTATCTTAAAGCATTCTACAACCAATCAAGAATTATTTTTAACGCATGGACATCAAGCAGATTGGTGGAATTACATCTTTTGGAGATGGAGCAGATTTTTGGTTCGTGTGCTATGGAAACCACTTAATGTCATGGGAATTGCAGATCCAACAAGTCCTGCGAAAAATTATAAAGAACTAATTAAGGTTGAACGTAGAACTAAGAAATGGATTATTGAAAAAAACAACCTATTAACCATCGTTGGGCATACACACAGACCTCGTTTTCCAGAACCTGGCGACATTGCTTATTTTAATGATGGTAGTTGTGTACATCCAAGAAGTATCACAGGAATTGAAATTGAAAATGGCTCTATTTCTTTAATAAAATGGCAAATTGCAACTACAGATGATGGTACATTAAAAATTGTAAGAGTACTGTTGGAAGGCCCTCAAAAACTGATTGATTATAAAACAAACTAGGTGGCCATAGTATAGGTAGAATAACTAAAGTAATTTTTATAAATTGGAACTATAATAAAGAGATTATTTCGCTTAGCTCTTAATGACGTTCGATTTAAGATTCAGGTGCCAACTCCACTTCCAAGCCATCCATTTCAGGATTGATTTGAATTTGGCAACCTAGACGAGAATTATCTTTTACATAAAATGCTTCAGATAACATGGCCTCTTCATCGTCTTGCATCTCTGGCAACTCATGGTCAGACAATACATAGCATTGGCAGGAAGCACACATTGCCATTCCACCACAAATACCAATAGTACCTTCTGGAGCAAGCTCGTAAGCACGAACCACTTCCATAAGGTTCATTGCCATATCTGTTGGTGCATCTATGGTGTGAGACACACCATCTCTATCAATAATGGTTATTTTTATATCTTGGCTTTCCACTAATCAATTGTTTTAACCACAGCCTTCGGTGCTTCTTTCCGTGTTC
The DNA here is from genome assembly GCA_030429955.1 of Bacteroidia bacterium. Taxonomy (GTDB): domain Bacteria; phylum Bacteroidota; class Bacteroidia; order Flavobacteriales; family Flavobacteriaceae; genus CAJQLB01. Next base: position 10,377 of record JAUIGO010000016.1, on the reverse strand, counting down.
CATCAAATCCATCAACACCACTTACAGTTGTATATTTTAACACATACTTTTTGCCAGGATTTATTATTTGATAAGCTGCTTGACACATTAACGTTGCTTCATGGAAACCACACAAAATCAACTTCAATTTCCCTGGATATGTGTTCACATCTCCTATAGCGAAAACGCCTGGAATATTCGTTTGGTAGTCTAACGCATTATTAACTTTTATGGCATTTTTTTCTATCTCGAGTCCCCAATTTGCAATAGGCCCAAGTTTAGGTGATAATCCGAAAAGAGGAATAAAATGATCACACTCAATATTAAATTCTTTTTCGTCTTCGGCATTTTTTACAGCAACACCATTAACATGACCATTTCCAATAATACCAATAACTTCTGCAGGAGTGACAAGATTTATTTTTCCTATATTTTTTAATTCCTGAACTTTTTCAACAGAATCTAAGTGACCTCTGAACTCGTTTCTTCTATGAATTAATGTTACTTCACTTGCAACATCAGCTAAAAAGATGCTCCAATCTAAAGCCGAATCTCCACCTCCAGCAATTACAACACGTTTGTTTCTATAAATTTCAGGGTCTTTAATCATATATTCCACACCTTTATCTTCAAAATCTGTAATATTTGGGATTAAAGGTTTACGAGGTTCAAAACTTCCTAAACCTCCAGCAATTGCTACAACTGGAGCTTGATGTTTTGTGCCTTTATTGGTGGTTACAATAAATGTTCCGTCGTCTTGCTTTTCAATAGTTTCAGCACGCTCACCAAGAGTAAATCCAGGTTCGAATTGCTTACATTGCTCTAATAGTTTTTCTGTTAATTCTCCTGCCAGAATTTCGGGATAGGCAGGAATATCATAGATTGGCTTTTTAGGGTATATTTCTGAACATTGACCGCCAGGTTGTGGCAATGCATCTATTAAATGACATTTTAATTTTAGTAATCCTGCTTCAAAAACGGTAAATAGTCCTGTAGGTCCTGCCCCAATAATAAGTATATCAGTAGAAATCATTAAATATTCAATTTATTAAGCGTAAAATTATAAATTTAAAATCTTTCATAATGTGATAAAAGTCACATTATTAGACTTCAATATTAATAACGCTTTCTATTTGAGGTGCATACTTTTTAATCGTCATTTCAACACCAGATTTAAGTGTCATTTGGTTAACACTACAACTAGTGCAAGCACCTTGAAGTTGCACCTTTACAAACTTATCATCTTCAATGGACAGTAATGAAATATCACCTCCATCGCTTTGTAAAAACGGACGAATTTCATCCAGCGCTTTTTCTATATTTAACCTAAGTTCTTCTGTTGTCATAACTTATTTATTTACTGCTGAGCATCCAGCCATTGTGGTTATTTTTATGGCTTCCGTTGGTGGTAAATCTTCATTTCTATTTACGACTTCTTGAACCACGTTTCTAGTTAAATTTTCAAAAGCTTCTTGAATTGGTGTTGCTGTTTGCAATGCAGCTGGTCTGCCAATATCTCCTGCTTCCCTTACACTTTGCACCAAAGGAATGTCTCCTAAAAATGGTACATTTAAATCTTCAGCCAAGTTTTTAGCACCTTCTTTTCCAAAGATATAATATTTGTTTTCTGGTAATTCTGCAGGTGTGAAATAAGCCATATTTTCAATAATGCCCAACACAGGAACATTGATACTGTCTTGCTGAAACATGGCAACTCCTTTTTTAGCGTCAGCCAGAGCGACATTTTGAGGTGTACTTACAACCACTGCGCCTGTAATAGGAAGTGATTGCATAATGCTTAAATGAATATCACCTGTTCCTGGAGGTAAATCAATTAATAGAAAATCGAGTTCTCCCCAAGCTGCATCAAAAATCATTTGGTTTAATGCTTTAGAAGCCATTGGTCCACGCCAAACTACTGCTTGGTCTGGTTTTGTAAAAAACCCAATGGATAATATTTTCACACCATAATTCTCAACAGGCTTCATTTTAGATTTTCCGTCAACGTTTACTGCCAATGGTCGTTCGTTAACTACATCAAACATAATTGGTATTGATGGACCGTAAATATCTGCATCCAATATGCCCACTTTGAAACCCATTTTAGCTAAGGTTACAGCTAAATTTGAGGTCACTGTAGATTTCCCAACACCACCTTTTCCAGACGCTACAGCTACAATGTTTTGAATTCCAGGAATTGGATTTCCTTTGATTTCATTCTTTGGTTTTGCTGGTGCATCTGCCTTAACATTAACCACAATTTTAGCTTTTGGGTAAACCAGTTCATGAATGGTTTTCATGATGTCAACCTCAGTACGCTTTTTTGCTTGTAATGTTGGATTTGAGATGGTAATATCCACGATGACTTCATCACCAAAAACGATTATATTTGTTACAGCTCCACTATCAATCATGTTAGCTCCTTCTCCTGGAGCAGAAATGGTTTTTAGTGCTCTTTGTATATCTTGTTTATCTAATTTCATATTCTAATTTAGATTTATTCTAAAGTGCAAATATAATTAATAAAGCTGGAAGACAGAAGCTTGAAGCTTGAAGTTTTATTATACTACTATTATTGTTTTCTATGGAATGAAAAATGTGATTATTTGTGAATTTTGTAAAAATTAGGAAATAATTATATATTTTGTATATTTGATGATATTTGTAAATTTTATAAAAATTGGGAAATAATAGGATATTATGATTGAGAAGGCACCAGAAATAAAAATTGACGATTCATTCATTTTAACTCAATTGGCAATTGATTTAGCAGATGATGAGGTAACAAACAAAATAGATCAGGATTATCTTTATTGGGACAAGATTAAATATCTTAAACATAATATATTGAACAAAAATCAATTATGGCAGTTAACTAAAACCAAACGCAATATAAAATTTAATAGAAAATCATTACCCTATAGCAAGCTTTCAGAAAACCCAATAATTTATGACTATGGAATAAATAAATTTTTAGAACAAAAACTCCATTACCTCGATTTCAACTTTGGCGCAGGTTTACAAAAAGAACAACTACTCACAGATTTAGACAAACAAGATTACCTAAACAATGCCTTGATGGAGGAATCCATTTTTTCATCCATGATTGAAGGTGCTACGACAACACGAGTGAAAGCAAAAGACATGCTCAGAAAAAACAAAAAGCCCAAAAACAAATCTGAGCAAATGATACTGAATAATTACAAAACCATTCAGTACATAAGCGAACACCAAGATGAAAATATTTCAATTGAAAAGTTATATGAAATACATAGGCTTGTTACAGAAAACACCTTAGAGAAAGAAGACGTTGGTGTTTTTAGAAATAACAATGAGATTAATGTAGTTAATGAACTCACAGGCGAAATTGTACACACACCTCCAGATTTTGAGGAATTAGATGACTTAATGGAATCATTTTGCGAATTTTTCAACAACAACCCAAAAGAAGATTTTATACATCCTATTGTTAAAGGAAGTATTCTTCACTTCTTGATTGGCTATATTCATCCTTTTGTTGACGGCAATGGCAGAACAGCTAGAGCCATTTTTTATTGGTATTTACTCAAAAATGGTTATTGGTTAACTGAATATTTATCCATTTCTAGGGTGATAATGAAAACCAAAGTGCAGTACGAAAAGGCTTATATTTATACAGAAATAGATGATATGGATGTAACGTATTTTATTCATTATCAAGTTAAAGTTTTACTTCGCGCTTTTGAAGAACTTAAAACTTATGTTGCAAAGAAAAAGAAAGAGCAGTCTAAGCTTCTAAAATACCTAAAACTTAAAAACATCAATGAAAGACAAGCGGTTATACTCCAGTTAATTGAAGAAGATAACGATCGTTTTTTTACTGTTAAAGAGATTGAAAATAGATTTTCAATTACTAATCAAACCGCAAGAACAGATGTTGAAGAATTAGTTAAACGAGGGTTTTTAAAAAAAGTAGCTGTTGATAAAAAATCTTCAAATTATTGGAAAGGAGACAAATTTGATTCCGTTAACTGATTGAAAGGCTATAATTCCTTTGAAGGATCCCAAAACACCTTATCAAAATTCTGAATTTGGTTATCTACAACTTCAATACCTTCGTTCTCTAAAAGTTGTTGCATTAGGTTAGTGCCTTCAAAATGATGTTTACCTGTGAGCAATCCTTTTCTGTTTACTACTCTATGTGCTGGCACATCTTTACCAGTTGAGCCATTCATGGCATAACCAACCATTCGTGCGCTTCTGGCTGCACCTAAATAGGTAGCAATGGCTCCATAACTTGTTACTCTTCCATAAGGAATAAGCTTTGCTACTTCGTACACTTTATCAAAAAAATTGAGCGTTTCTGGCTTCATTGCTTACAATTCCTTTATGATGTTGATGAGTGTAAAAACTGCGATAATACCAGTTATGGTTCCTATAATATAATTCATGCTTTTTTGAGACTTTAGTTTTTCGTTTGTAATCTTATCAAAAAAGAAAATATAAAAATAAAGCATGACAAAAGTTCCTGTTGCGGCTCCAGCAACATAGGAAATTATACTGTAGGTTTCAAAAGTTAACCACCCAAATGAAGCTAATGTTATTGTCATGTACGCTTGATAAGGAATCGGGAAAACATTTAAAGCAGATAAAAGCATACCTTGAAAAAAACGACTGTGTTTACTCCTCATATTTGCTTCAACATCAGGTTTAGGTTGTTTCCTTGCCAATAATAAAAAATAGATGGTTATTAAAATAAATATGACTAAGGCAACACGTTGAAGAATATCTACTACTTCAGGATGATTACTTAAATATTTCGCAAATATTGCAGCGATATAGGTTTGCAAACAAACAATAACGCAAACACCTATTGAGAATAGAATCCCTCGATTAGAACCATCTTTAAGGCTGATTTTTGCAGCTGTCATATTCAACAAACCAGGAGGAATAACACCAACCAATGCAATGATTAAACCTAAAAAGAAGATAGCAGTAATATCCACTGGTTACTTTATTTTAAATCTAATATACGTAATTGGTTTGTTTTGTTCTAAATATTGGCTTTCATAAAATGTTTGAATGCTTGTAACTTCTTCTGGGCTGCCTTCTTGTTTGTACACATTATGGTTGGCATAAAGTACGTCATGACCTTCACCATGTAACAATCCTAAGGTGTAGCCATGCATGAATTCACTATCCGTTTTTAAGTTGATAACACCTTCTGGCTTTAGTACTTTTTTATAGCGCTTCAAAAATTCCGAATTGGTCATTCTGTGTTTGGTACGCTTGTATTTTATTTGAGGATCTGGAAAGGTTATCCAAATTTCATCAACCTCATTTTCGGCAAAAGCAAATTCGATAAGTTCAATTTGAGTACGCAAAAACGCGACGTTTGTTATATTTTCTTCAATGGCTGTTTTGGCTCCTCTCCAAAAACGTGCACCTTTTATGTCAACACCAATAAAGTTTTTTTCTGGATACTTTTTGGCAAGTTCAACACTGTATTCTCCTTTACCACATCCTAACTCTAATACTAAAGGATTGTTATTATTAAAAAACTGCTGTCTCCAATTGCCTTTCAACTCATAACTCCCTTCAACCAAATCTGCTCTAGTTGGCTGAAAAACGTTGTTAAAAGTTTCGTTTTCTTTAAATCGTTTAAGTTTGTTTTTGCTTCCCACTTATGCTTAATATTTTGGCAAAAATAAACAAATAAATTCGAGGCCTAATATCCTTATCTTTGATTTGTTTTATGAGTAAACGAATTTTAATAGCGCCTTTAAATTGGGGACTTGGCCATGCAACGCGATGCATTCCGATTATTAACGAGCTTATTAATAACAATTTTGAACCTGTTATTGGTAGTGATGGTAGTGCTTTATCTCTATTAAGGAAGGAGTTCCCAATGCTAGAAGCGGTCGAACTGCCTTCATACAATATTAATTATTCAAAAAAAGGGAGTTATTTTAAACTCAAACTCATTTTCAATATCCCTTCAATGGCATCTGCTATAAAAAATGAAAACAACTTTATAAAGCAGTTTGTAAAAACACATAACATTGAAGGAATTATTTCAGATAATAGACTTGGTTTATATTGTAAACAAGTGCCTTGTGTTATTATGACGCATCAATTGAATGTGTTAAGCGGAAATACGACTTGGCTAAGTACAAAACTGCATCAACAATTCATTAATCGTTTTGACGAATGTTGGATTCCTGATTTTAAAGGAGATAAAAACTTGAGTGGTACTTTAGGGCATTCAAAAAACATATCTATTTCAACAAAATATATTGGTCCATTAAGTCGGTTTAAAAAAATTGCTTCAGAAATGAAATATGACTTGATGGTTTTATTGTCTGGTCCTGAACCTCAACGCAGTTTATTGGAAAACAAACTCCTAACTGATTTAAAAAGTTACCATGGGAATGTTGTTTTTATAAAAGGAAAAATAGAGTCTGAACAAAAAATAAAGAAAGATGAAAAAATGATTGTTTACAATTATATGACTTCATCTGAATTGGAAAAAGCTATAAATGAAAGCCGACTCATACTTTCTAGATCTGGTTATACAACCATTATGGACTTAGCAAAACTAGAGAAAAAAGCATTTTTTATTCCAACTCCAGGACAGTATGAACAAATATATTTGGCTAAAAAACTTAAAGAAGACTTCATTGCGCCTTATAGTTTTCAAGATAATTTTTCTATTGAAAAATTAGACGAAGTAAAAGATTTTAATGGATTTGAAAACTCTACAAGCTATACGAACTTTCAAAATTTATTTAGCCTTTTCTAGTGTGAATGAAAACTCACTACCTACTCCAAATTCGCTTTCTATATACATTTTTTCGTCGTGAGCTTCAATAATATGTTTAACGATAGCAAGACCTAATCCTGAGCCTCCTTCTTTTCTGGAACCACTTTTATCTACTCTGTAAAAACGTTCAAATAGTCGTGGCAAATGCTCAGCTTCTATACCTTCACCATTGTCAGTAACTCGAACAATAACTTTGTTTTTTATTAAGTTTTCTATACTAACTTCTGTGGTGCCATTCTGCTCACCATATTTTATAGAATTTACGATTAAGTTTGACAGTACTTGTTGTATGCGCTCCTTATCGCCATTTACCATAATTGGCTCATTGTATTCCAAATCAAATGTAAGTGTTATTTTCTTTTTGGCAGCTTTCATTTCAAGCAGTTCAAATACATTTTTTATCAGTGCAACAATATCAAACGGCTTAATGTTCAAGGTTAAATCACCAGCTTCTAATTTGGTAATCATATCCAAATCTTTAATAATATAGGTAAGTCGCTCAACACCTTTATCTGCACGTTCTAAGTATTTAAGAAGAAGTTTTTTGTCTTTATAAGCGCCATCAAGCAACGTAGAAATATAACCTTGCACTGTAAAAAGAGGTGTTTTTAGCTCATGTGACACATTGCCAATAAATTCCTTTCTGTATTGTTCCCTAATTTTAAGAGTTTCAATTTCTAATTTTTTATCCTTGGCATACTTATCAATCTCTTGAGTCAGTGTTGCCATATCTGTTGTAATCTGGCTTTTACGTAAAGTAGTCGATTCTAGAAGTGTTAAATCATCGTATATTTTTTTAACTCGTTTGTATATGAATTTTTCTACACGATACTGAATAATAAGAAAAGAACAAATAAAACTCGAAAGAGCAAAAATGAGAATAAATAACGCATTAAACTCATACGCTATGTATAAAAAAACACTCGTGATGAGTGTCATTAAAAGCGTAACAAGTAACGAGGACTTAAACGCAAACTTATACGATTTTTTAAAATTTTTAGGCATTAATCTACAAACTTGTAACCTACACCTTTTACTGTTTTAAACGAATTATCTCCAATTTTTTCACGAAGTTTTCTAATGTGTACATCTATGGTTCTTCCGCCAACAATGACTTCATTTCCCCAAACTTTGTCAAGAATTTCTTCGCGTTTAAAAACTTTTCCAGGTTTTGATGTTAACAAAGATAATAATTCAAACTCTTTTCTTGGTAAAATGAGCTCTTTACCTTTTAGTATGATTTTGTAAGCTTCCCTGTCTATTGTTAGATTTCCAATTTTAAGCACATCAGTTACAGACTCCTCATCTTCTTTATAACGTCTTAATAAAGCTTTTACTTTACTTACCAATACTTTAGGCTTGATTGGTTTTGTAATATAATCGTCTGCTCCAGCATCAAAGCCAGCCACCTGAGAGTAATCTTCGCCTCTTGCTGTTAAAAACGTAATGATTGTATCACTAAGCTCAGGTATTTTTCTGATACGCTCACAAGCTTCAATACCATCCATTTCTGGCATCATCACATCCAGAATGATTAGTTGTGGTTTTTCTTTTTTGGCTTTTTTTACGCCTTCAGCTCCATTTTTGGCTGTGATAATTTTATATCCTTCAGACGATAGGTTATAACCAACAATCTCCAAAATGTCTGGTTCATCATCAACCAACAGTATTTTAATATCGCTTTTTTTCATCTGTTTAAATTACACATTCACGTATTTATGCGTAAAGATAAAACTAATGATTTATAATGATAAAAATTGAAGGATTAATAACACATAAGTAACTTGAAATTTACAATATGGTAACGTTGTGCAACGTAGCTTTCAGTATTTATTGTATGAGTAACGTTATTTTTTTGTGAAATTTAGAATTAAACAGTTCATATTCTAGCATTAACGCTAAATTATTTTTATATTTGGAATTCACATTTTACAATTAATATTTTTTAACTTTTTTGATATGAAAAAACTTTACTTTTTACTTTTTTTAATGTCTGTTTCTGTGTTTGCTTTTGGACAGCAAATAAATGAATTTGAGCCTAATCCAGCAGGTACAGATCCTGCAAATACTACTTTTGAATTAAAAGGAACACCAAGTGCAGCATTTGATTTATGGATTTTAAGTATAGAGAATGATGGTTATAATGGCACTGTTGATAAAGCTGCTAATGTTACTGGCACATTTGACGCTAATGGCTTAGCTGTAGTAACTACGTCTGATCTTGAAAACCCTTCATTTACTATTATATTAACTGATGCGTTTACTGGTACAACAGGTGATGATTTGGACGGAGCAGATAATGGCACTCTTGACACATCGTCTTTAGGCACAATTCTGGATGCTGTAGGAGTATCTGACGCTGTAGCTGATGACACTGTTTTATATGCTAGCTCTTTGGGTGGAACTGATATTTTATTCAACGGTGAGTTTGAACCATTATTAGTGTTTAGAGATGGAACTACAGGAGATTGGTACAACACTGTGACAGTAGATTTTGGCGGTCCTGGAGAATATATTGGAGTTTTTGATGCAAGTGGTGTTGAGGTAGCAGCTGGAGATTTTGATTCTGATCCTACAACTGGACCAACATATGGTGCGGATAATCCTTCACTTTCAACGGCTTCGGTTAACGACTATAACAAAAAATCTTTCAGTGTATTTCCAAACCCAACAAATACTGGTTCTGTTAGTATTGTTTCAGCAAGTTCATCTAACTACGGCAAAATGAACGTTGCTGTGTATGATGTTTTAGGAAAGCAAGTAATCAACAAAACAATGACAAGTGAAAAACTTAACGTTTCTGCTTTAAAAACTGGTGTTTACATTATGAAAATTACACAGGGTAAAGCTACATCAACTAAGAAATTAGTGATTAAGTAAACTTACTTTTAATAATAATTTAAAAGCGTTGTCTGTTGGCAACGCTTTTTTATTTTAAGTATTTTTGCTCTGATAAAATAAGCCTGTTGGAAATAAATAAAAGCTCCATATTCGATATTAAAGATGATTCCGATTTTAAAGAATTGGCACTTCAGGTTTTTAATTATCAATTCAACCATAATAAAGTGTATCGTTCGTTTTGCGATTTACTTTATGTGCATCCAAGTGATGTGAAACATATATCTCAAATTCCTTTTTTACCTATTCAGTTTTTTAAAACTCATGAGGTTTTATCATCCCAAAAACCAATCGAACAAACCTTTACAAGTTCTGGCACAACAGGAAGTATAACGAGCAAACATATCGTAACCGATTTAGACATCTATAAGCAAAGCTTTAGAAAAGGTTTCCAGTCATTTTATGGCAATATTGAAAATTATGTGATTTTAGCACTTTTGCCTTCGTATTTAGAACGTGATGGTTCGTCGTTAATCTATATGGTCAATGATATGATTGCACAATCTAAACATCCAGAAAGTGGTTTTTATTTAGATGATTTAGATGCTTTATCCAAAACATTAACCAAACTAGATCAAAGTCATAAAAAAGTGCTGCTCATTGGTGTGTCGTTTGCGTTGTTGGATTTGGTTGAACGCTATCAATTCCATTTAAAAAATACCATTATCATGGAAACAGGTGGTATGAAAGGACGACGT
>JAUIGO010000076.1 GCA_030429955.1 Bacteroidia bacterium | reverse complement strand
CAGGTATTACAGCATCTTGATTCCAACAAACCATATTTTCTATAGCCCAATCTAAATAGCGTTTGTCACTAACAGATAAATATTTTTTATAAAGATTTACACGTTTTTTTATTGTTTCGCCAAAAGCATACTTAGCAAATGCCTCAAAATTACCAACAAATTGAGTTGGCAGAAGCTTGTATGCTTTTGAAATTTTTGCTAATCGCATTCTCTTTGGTAATTCATGCTTTGATTTTACTGATGATATAATGATTAATTTTTTATACTTAATATGCTTACTCATTTCTTGTACTAAAACGCCACCAAAAGAAACACCAATTAACACAGGGTTTTCGTGTTCAACAAAAAGATTCATTCGTTTTGCATAAGACGTTATGCTTTCATTTTTTGTAGGAATAATCCATTCTAATAAGTGAATTTCAAACTGTTCTTCAGGTAATTTTATATATTCAAAGATTGATGAATTAGCTGCCATTCCTGGCATTAAATAGACATGAATTAAATTTAACGGCATAAGTAATTAAGGTTCAATAAACTATGGTTTTTAACGATTTTTTTTCGTAACTTTGCAAAACAAATCTATGAAAAATAGATTGCCTTCCGTTGAATAAAACAGACTAATTATGATAGATGCAGCAGAATTAATTGACAATGATTTTTTACGTCAATTCGAACTAAAGGTCGATGACCAGCTCGCTAAAATTGAGTATTCACTTCAAGACAGAAAAATTTTCTTGACGAAGCTTGTTATTCCAGAAGCCATCATAGATGAAAACTTTACCGAAGATTTTTTAAAAATGGTTATGGCAAATATTAAGGAACGCAATATTAGTGTAGTTCCTACTAGCCCTGAAATTGCAAAATTTATTAGACGTAATAGGCGCTACAAAAGCATGTTGCCTGTTGGAATTCGTATCTAATAACAGACTTATACAGATTAAAAAAGCCTAAGTTTAAAACTTAGGCTTTTTTATTTATTATTTAAATTGAAACTATCTTGTAAAGGTATACGTTACATCCTGTGAAACTGTAGTTTCAAAGGTATCAATATCTTTAGCTATAAAACCATTTGGCACTGTCATTGTTAATGTGTTTCCACTTAAAGTTAACACCATTACTTCTCCTTCTATATCAATCATAACTGAATTGTTATTAATGGTGTAATTCACTATGGTTGGCATTCTATCACTATCTGTAGAACAAGAAGTCATGAAAACAAGCTTTCCATCTTCTGATCTTGTGTTATAAGTTACTTCTGAACTATAAAAAACCGCTGCATTTGAAGTGTCCATAAAATTTATAGTTGAATCTGTTAAACAACCTGGAGAAAATTCTAATTGTGGTGTGCCATCGTTGTTTAAATCAATTGGTGTATCAACTGCCCAAGATGTTAATGTCCATTCTCCTAAAATTGTAGAAGTGTCATCAATATCTTCAGTCGTGCAGGATGTAAATACAATAAATGATAAGCAAGTAAATAAGGCTAAGGTTAATTTTTTCATATTTGGGGATGCTTTCAAGGTTATAAGCAATCCAAAAGTAAAATGTATATTATTTTTCAAGCAAAAAAACAGACAAGAAACTTATAATTGGGTTAAATAGCCTATAAATGTTATTTTTATGCAGATAATACCTTAGAAAACTCAAACCTTACCAAGCCATCATCATCAATTTCTGATAGTTCAACTTTGTGTAATGTATTAACCAATTCTGGATTCCAAGGCGCTTTTACTTTGACATAATTTCCAGTAAAACCATGTATGTAACCTTCCTTGTTTTCACCTTCAAACAACACTGTTCTCTTGCTACCAATCTGGCTTTCGTAAAAAGCTCTTCTCTTTTTGGCAGATAAACCTCGTAGCATTCTACTACGCTTAGACCTTACATTTTTAGGCACGACGCGATCTAAATTTGCAGCTACAGTATTATCGCGTTCTGAATAAGTGAATACATGTAAATAGGAAATATCCAATTCATTTAGAAAATTATAAGTTTCTAAAAAAAGTTCGTCTGTTTCTCCAGGAAAGCCTACAATCACGTCAACTCCTATACAAGCATGTGGCATTACTTCTTTTATTTTTGAAACGCGATCTATATAAAGCTCCTTCATATAACGACGACGCATCAATTTTAAAATATCATTGCTTCCGCTCTGTAAAGGAATATGAAAGTGTGGTACAAACGAATCGCTATTTGAAACAAACTCAATGGTTTCATTTTTAAGAAGATTAGGCTCTATTGAAGAAATGCGTAAACGCTCAATACCTTCAACAGTATCCAATTCCTTAACCAACTCATAAAAGGTGTGCTCGTGCTTTTTGTTGCCAAACTCGCCTTTACCATAATCACCAATATTAACGCCTGTCAATACAATTTCTTTAATCCCTTTTTCCGATATTTCTTTGGCGTTTTTCAACACATTATCCAAGGTATCACTTCTTGAAATCCCTCTAGCTAAAGGGATTGTGCAATAAGTACACTTGTAATCACAACCGTCCTGAACTTTCAAAAAAGCACGTGTTCTGTCACCAATAGAATAACTGCCTACATAAAAGTCAGCTTCTTCAATTTCACAAGAATACACTTCGCCAAAATCGTTTTTGGAAAGGTCGTTAATGTAATCTGTTATTTTGAATTTTTCGGTAGCACCAAGCACCAAATCAACACCATCAACATCAGCAAGTTCTTGAGGTTTAAGTTGTGCATAGCATCCTATGGCAGCAACAAAGGCTTCTGGATTATTTTTTTGAGCTTGTTTGACTATGGTTTTAAATCGTTTGTCTGCATTTTCGGTTACAGAACATGTGTTAATGACGTATATATCAGCAGGTTCTGAAAAATCAACACGATCAAAACCTTCTTCCTTGAAATTTCTTGCTATGGTAGAGGTTTCAGAAAAATTGAGTTTACAGCCTAAAGTATAAAATGCGACTTTTTTTCTACGATTCATTCTTGTATTTTTACCAAGATTGCAAATTTACAATTAATAACTTAAATGCTAAACATTAAGACCAATAGGATTTTACAATTTATATCATTTTGCTGCATCCTATTCGTTACCTTCTCTTGTAGTAATGACCAAAATTCTGATAAAGATAAATTGGTGTTTCGTTTTAACCAGCATTCCAATATCAATACTTTAGATCCTGCTTTTTCAAGAACTTTGCAAGATACTTGGGCATGCAATCAGTTATTTAATGGCCTCGTACAATTAGACAGTGAATTAAACATTTTACCAAGTATTGCCAAAAGTTGGCAAATTTCAGAGAATGGTCAAATCTATTCGTTTAATTTACGTAAAGATGTCTATTTTCATAAGCATGAGTTATTTGGAAAAGATTCAACCAGAACAGTGGTTGCTGAAGATTTTGAGTATAGTTTTAACCGTTTAAGAGACGAGAACGTTGCTGCTCCAGGAAGCTGGGTTTTAAATAAGGTAGATTCTTTTGAAGCCGTTAATGATACCACTTTTCAAATCACTTTAAAACAACCTTTTCCAGCTTTTATTGGACTATTAACCATGAAGTACTGTTCTGTTGTGCCCAAAGAAATTGTTGAGCATTATGGCAGTGAATTTCGATCAAAACCCATTGGAACTGGACCCTTTAAGTTTAAACGTTGGGAGGAAAACATTAAGCTTATTTTCAGAAAAAACAATCGTTACTTTGAAACAGATAGTACAGGAACATCTCTACCTTATTTGGAGTCTATTGCTATTACCTTTTTACCTGACAAACAAAGTGAGTTCTTACAATTTGTTCAAGGGAACATCGACTTCTTAAATAGCCTAGATGCTTCTTACAAAGACGAATTACTAACCGCAGATGGAAAACTAAGAGAGCAATATGCTTCAACAATAAATATGACTCGTGGTCCATATTTAAATACGGAATATTTAGGTTTTTATCTGGATTCTGATACGCCAGAAATACAATCTGAACTCATCAGGAAAGCTATCAATTATGGTTTTGATAGAGAAAAAATGATGACTTATTTACGCAATGGCATTGGCAATCCTGCTCATGGTGGCTTTATTCCTATAGGACTTCCTGGACATGACGAATCAATAGGTTTTACCTACCAACCTGAAAAATCAAAACAGTTGATAGATCAGTTTAAAAAAGAAAGTGGTATCAAAAATCCTGAGATTACACTAACCACTACAAATAACTACTTAAGTTTTTGTGAGTTTATTCAACGAGAATTAGAAAAAAATGGTTTGAAAATCAATGTTGATGTTATGCCTGAAGCCACTTTGCGTACTGCGAGATCCAATGGCAAGGTAGATATGTTTAGAAGTTCATGGATTGCTGATTATTTAGATGCCGAAAATTATTTATCCATATTTTATAGTAAAAACTTTGCTCCAAATGGCTCCAATTATTTTCACTACAAAAGTGAAGTATTTGATAGTTTGTATGATAAAGCCTTTACCATTACTGATATTGAAAAAAGGAAACATTTATACACAACCATGGATTCTTTAGCCATACGAAAAGCCATAATGGTGCCTTTGTACTATGATGAAGTGATTCGATTCACTCAAAAAAACATAAAAGGTTTAGAGATTAACCCAATTAATTTATTGGATTTAAGAAAGGTTAAAAAAGAGTGACTTATTTTTTTTCAGTGTCAATGTTGCTACCTATGTCTTGAATTTCATCTTTAACTTCTAAAACTGAGCTATTACTCCAATTTCGTTTTAACAAAAAGTAAAATGCTACGGCAAATAATATTCCAAAAGGAATTGCAATAAAAGTTAGTGTTAGCGTGTTTTCAAAATTAATATTCCATGCGAAAAGGTCGCTTCCTATTGCTACAATAAAACCTCCAATCAGTGTGCCAAAATAATAACTAACTATTCCCAATATAGCATACAACCATCTATGTTTATAATAGTCCTGAGCTAATTCATAAAAATATTTTCCAATAAAGATAATGAGTAAAATTCCCAACATTCAGCTTCGTTTTTAGGTTTAAAAAAATTTAATCCCTTCTAAATTTTTTGGTGTCTTCAAACACATGCTCTAAGATTGCGGCATCTTGCTCAGTAAACTCAATATCACGACGTGACATCACTATTTTGGCAACTTCAAAAGCTTTTTTAGTTAAATAGGTTGTAAATCCAGCACTTCCTCCCCAAGAAAAGCTAGGGACAAAATTACGAGGAAATCCGCTTCCAAAAATATTGGCACTTACACCAACCACAGTTCCTGTATTAAACATGGTATTGATACCACATTTACTGTGATCTCCCATCATCAATCCACAAAACTGCAATCCAGTTCTAGCAAAACCTTCCGTGTTGTAATCCCAAAGTCTCACTTCGGCATAATTATTTTTAAGGTTGGAGTTGTTAGTATCAGCTCCAAGATTACACCATTCTCCTAGCACCGAATTCCCTAAAAAGCCATCATGACCTTTATTGGAATAGCCAAACAATACCGAATTATTAACCTCACCTCCTACTTTACTATGAGGTCCAATAGTTGTTGGTCCATAAATTTTTGCACCAAGTTTTACAGTTGCATGTTCACACAAGGCAAAAGGACCACGAATGACGCTACCTTCCATAATTTCGGCATCTTTACCAATGTAGATAGGTCCAGAACTTGCATTTAGAGTCACAAATTCTAGCTTAGCGCCTTCTTCAATAAAAATATTCTCAGGATTGATGGTATTAACACTTTTTGGTATAGAATGAGATTTTCTACCTTCAGTCAACAATGCAAAATCGTTTTCAATAGCTTCACCATTTTTTGAGAAAATATCCCAAGTGTGTTCTATTTTTAGGATATGAGTGTCAAATTCAATAGCTTCAAAATCATCAAAACTGATATCTTCCTGAGTATCTAATGTGTAAAAAGCAATGACATCTTCACCAGAAAAAATGGCCTGATTTTCTTTCAAGTTCTTTATAAGCTCAACCAATTCAGCATTCGGGCAAAACGATGCATTTATCATGATGTTTTGTTCCATCTCCACCATTGGGAATTTTTCAGACAAATAATCTTCAGTAACCGTAGTTGTCGTTGCTCCAAGAAAGTTTTCCCATTTTTCCCTAATGGTTAAAATGCCAACGCGAATATCAGCTACTGGTCTTGTAAAAGTAAATGGCAATAGGTTATTGCGTGAAGGACCATCAAAAAGAATATAGTTCATGTGATTGGCATTTCTGTAAAAATAAAAAAGCCTTTCAATAGTAGAAAGGCTTTTATGAAATATATTTTTGGGCTGAGTTTATTTTTTAAACTTAGCGTATTTGTTTTTAAACTTATCAATACGTCCAGCAGTATCAACCAATTTAGATTTTCCTGTATAATAAGGATGTGAGCTTCTTGAGATTTCCATTTTTATTAATGGATATTCAACACCATCAACTTCAATAGTTTCGTTTGTATCTGCAGTAGATTTTGTTAAAAACACATCGTCATTTGACATATCTTTAAATGCTACTACTCTATAATTTTCTGGATGTATATCTTTTTTCATCACCTAAACTTTAAAAATCGTTACTTTTTTCGAGCTGCAAATTTAAGTATTTTTTAGAAATGTACAATGTTTTTGTGTTTATTTTTCAACACACTATTAACTATTTAAAATA
The DNA here is from genome assembly GCA_030429955.1 of Bacteroidia bacterium. GTDB lineage: Bacteria > Bacteroidota > Bacteroidia > Flavobacteriales > Flavobacteriaceae > CAJQLB01. The sequence goes on along the minus strand of JAUIGO010000076.1, from coordinate 2,511 downwards.
TTGGTGTAACGTTTTAGTATATTTGAATACTAACTAATCAAACTACTAAAAATCAAAACATGGAAAAATCAATTAAATCAAGTGCAATTAATTATGGGTTATATCTTGGTATTGCGGCTGCACTACTTACTGTCATTGCCTACGCTGCAGATTTAACCCTATTAACAAAATTTTGGTATGGCATCATATTTTGGGTTTTAATAATAGTGCTAGGCATAATGTCAATTTCAAGTTCTAAGAAAATTTTAAATGGATTCATCTCTTTTAAAGAATGCCTTGGCTCTTGGGTATTGACAATATCTATAGGCCTTGTTATTTCTACATTAGTTTCATTTATTATTTTTGGTGTTATCGATCCTGATGCTGCTAAACAGTTGCAACAGCTTACTATAGAATCGTCAATTAACACTATGGAAGGGTTTAATATGGCTCCAGAGGCCATTGCAGAAGCTGTTGAGCGAATGGAACAGCAAAATAACTATTCCATTGGAAATATGTTATTGGGAACAGTAATCTCCATCGTGATTTTTACAATTATCGGACTTATTGTCTCTGCTTTTATGAAGAAATCAGATCCTGATGCTTAAAATAATTTAGTTACTTTTACAGTCTATAAAAACGACTAGGTAATGAACATATCAGTAGTAATACCACTACTAAATGAGAGTGACTCATTAACAGAATTACATGATTGGATTGCAAAAGTTATGCAATCCAATCATTTTTCTTATGAAATCATCTTTATTGATGATGGTAGTACTGATGATTCTTGGAGTGTTATAGAAACATTATCAACAAAAAACACTTCAGTAAAAGGCATTCGTTTTTTTAAGAATTACGGGAAATCTCAAGCGCTTCATGCTGGTTTTAAAATAACTAAAGGTGAAGTCGTTATAACAATGGATGCTGATTTACAGGATAATCCTGAAGAAATTCCTGAATTGTACAATCTTATTAAAAAAGAAAATTACGATCTTATTTCTGGTTGGAAAAAAAAGCGATACGATTCAGTGATCTCTAAAAATTTACCTTCCAAACTGTTCAATTGGGCTGCAAGAAAAACATCTGGATTAAAACTACATGATTTTAACTGCGGATTAAAAGCTTACAAAAACGAAGTGGTTAAGTCTATTGATGTGAGTGGCGAAATGCATAGATATATTCCTGTGCTGGCAAAAAACGAAGGATTTAACAATATTGGTGAAAAAGTGGTACAACACCAAGCACGTAAGTACGGAAAAACAAAATTTGGTATGGAACGATTTATTAACGGCTTTTTAGATTTAATCACCATTTGGTTTGTATCAAGATTTGGTAAACGACCAATGCATTTCTTTGGAGCACTTGGTGCTTTAATGCTTGTTATTGGTTTTGCCTTTGCGTTGTATTTAGGCATTGACAAATTGTTTGTTAATCCATCAGGAAGACTCATTACACAACGACCTCAATTTTATATTTCTTTAGTAACAATGATTATTGGTAGTCAGTTTTTTGTGGCTGGATTTTTAGGTGAAATGATTTTAAGATCTCAAAAAAACAAAGAGCGTTACAAAATAAAAGACGACGTCAATTTATAATCAAATTAACCTTGTATTAGCATTTCAGCTTCAGCTAATTGCTTATTTTTGCATTCTATTTTAATTACGCATGATTTATATTAAACCCGAAATATTAGCCAAAGCAAATACTTGGCTAACTTCATTTTTTGACAACGACACACAACAAAACATAAAAGATCTTATTGCTTCAAACCCAAAAGAATTAGAAGACAGTTTCTATAAAAATTTAGAGTTTGGAACTGGAGGAATGAGAGGTGTTATGGGAGTTGGCACCAATAGAATAAACAAATATACTTTAGGAAAAAACACACAAGGCATTAGTAACTATTTACATAAGAGCTTCCCAAATGAATCAATAAAAGTAGCCATTGCTTATGATTGCAGACACAACAGTAAAACCTTTGCGCAAATTGTAGCTAACGTATTCTCTGCCAATAACATTCAGGTTTATTTATTTGAAGACTTACGTCCAACACCAGAATTGTCATTTACTTTAAAACATCTTAATTGTCATTGTGGTATTGTTTTAACGGCATCACACAATCCGCCAGAATATAATGGTTACAAAGTATATTGGCAAGATGGTGGTCAGTTGGTTCCTCCGCAAGATGCTGAAATTATCAACGAAATCAATCAATTGGAGTATTCTGAAATAAAGTTTGAATCTAATAAGGACTTAATAACACTTATTGGGAAAGATATTGATGATGCTTTTATTAAAGCTAGCATTAAAAATGGAAGTTTTAATACATCTCAAAAAACAAAAGATAAGTTAAATATTGTGTTTACCTCGTTGCATGGTACTTCAATCACTATCATTCCAGAAACATTAAATCGAGCTGGTTACAGCAATGTTAACATTGTTGAAGAACAAGCTGAACCCAATGGTGATTTTCCAACGGTTGTATCGCCAAATCCAGAAGAACCTGAAGCTTTAAAAATGGCTTTAGAA
>JAUIGO010000015.1 GCA_030429955.1 Bacteroidia bacterium | reverse complement strand
AAATACGCAATTATGTAATGCATCCTTATAAATTGGTGAAAGATGTAAGAACAGGACATGAAACTGGAAATGTAGATGCTGTTATGGATGGTAACATTGACGAATTTTTAAAATCCTATTTAATGATGATGGGACAACAAGAAAGCAATGCTAATAAACTTTAATTAATAAAGATTCCCGCTTTCTCGGGAAATACATATGATAGAAATTTATCACAACCCTAGATGCAGCAAATCAAGAGAAGCTTTAAATATTCTTGAAGCTGAAAATGCAGATTTTAAAGTAATCAAATATCTTGATGAAAAATTAAACGTTAAAGACCTTAGCAAGATTATTAAACTTCTTAACATAAAGCCTATTGAATTGGTTCGTAAAAATGAGTCCCAATGGAAAGACAACTTTAAAAACTCAACCTTTACAGATAAGGAACTAATAGACATTATGGTTAAAAATCCAAAATTAATAGAACGTCCAATAGTTATCAATGGTAATAAAGCAGTTATTGGCAGACCTCCACAAATTGTACTAGACATTATTTAAGGTCATTTTGTAGGATAATTCTTTTAACACAATTTTAACCAAAGCAAATTAAACCAAAGTATACTTTTGCGGTCAAACCAGCAAAAAATATACATGAACAAACTATTTCTAACCATCCTAACTTTAGGATTATTCGTATTAACTGCACCTGCACAAGGTCCACAAGTTGGCCAGCCGCAGAAAGAAGTAACAGTTACTGGTAATGTAGTTGACCAGGAAACCAAAGAACCATTAGAATACGCAACTATTGTATTCTTTAGTAAACAAGAAAATAAAATAATTACAGGAGGCATTACAGATGCACAAGGGAATTTTAGTATTCCTGTTGAAACTGGCACTTATGATGTGCGCATAGAATATATTGGTTTCAAAACCCAAACCATAGAAGGCAAAGCAATTACTAAAGACGAAAATATTGGTAATTTCTCTCTAGCCTTGGATGTCGCTTCATTAGCTGAAGTTGAAATTATTGCAGAACGTACAACCGTTGAAATTAGGCTTGACAAAAAGATTTATAATGTAGGGAAAGATCTTACTGTAAGTGGAGGGACTGTAAGTGATGTTTTAGACAATGTACCTTCTGTTTCTGTTGATGTTGAAGGAAATGTATCGCTTAGAGGAAATGACAATGTACAAATACTAATTAATGGAAAGCCTTCAGGTTTGGTTGGTTTAAATTCAACTGATGCTTTACGTCAATTACCTGCTGAATCTATTGAACGTGTTGAGGTAATAACTTCTCCATCTGCTAGATATGAATCTGAAGGTACAGCTGGTATTTTAAACATCATTTTACGTCGTAGCAAACTGCAAGGTTTTAATGGCGCAATCACATTAAATGGTGGCCACCCAACATCTTATGGTGTTTCTGGAAATGTAAACTATAGAACAGGTGATTTAAACATTTTTAATACTTCAGGCTATAGATATAGTGATTCTCCAGGAAATGGTTTATCATTGACAGAATATTTAAACACTGGAACTTTTGTTGATGAATTTAGAAATACGGATAGAATCAGAAAAGGGTTCAATACCAATTTTGGTGTAGAATGGTATATCAATGATTCTGCTTCTTTAACAACCTCTGTGGTTTATAGAGATGGTGACAATGAAAGCTCTACGCTTAATGAAATATTACAGTATTATAGTGATCGTTGATTAATTAGTGAAAGTTCTCGTCTAGAAGTTGAATTAGAAGACGACAAAACCATTCAATATTCAACAAATTTTACTAAAAACTTTGAGAATAGTGGTAAATTCAGTGTTGAGTTTCAATATGAAGAAAGTAATGAAGATGAAGTTGCTGATATTATATTGGATAATACATTAAATACTGAAATAGTAACCACATTAAATAGTGAGGATCGTATATTATTACAATCTGATTATGTATTACCAATAGGCGAAAACACACAATTTGAATTAGGCTATAGAGGAAGTTTTAAAGATAATGTTACAGATTATACGGTAGAATTATTGAATGATACTACAAATGAATTTGAAATAAACAGCAACCTTTCTAACGTTCTAAATTTTAAAGAAGATATTAATGCGCTTTATAGTCAATATGGTTCAAAGTTCAATAAATTCTCATTCCTTTTTGGTTTACGTTTAGAAAACACCAGAATCACTATTGATCAACCAACGAGTGGCGATTATATTACTAAAAACTATACAGGCTTATTCCCAACAGTAAATTTAAATTATGAGTTAAGCCAAACTGAAAATATCACATTAGGATATAGCAGACGTTTACGTAGACCACGTTCAAGAATGATCAATCCGTTTCCTTCAAGATCTAGTGTTACAAATATTTTTACTGGTAATCCGGATTTAGACCCAACGTATTCAGGAACATTTGATTTGGGCTATTTAAACCGTTTCGGGAAATTTGTATTAAGTACTTCTATTTATTTCACACACTCAACAGATTCATGGAACTTTATTAGTTTCGATACTGGTGATACTGTTACAGTTAATGGAGAGGAAGTACCAGTTATTCAAAGATCACCAATAAACCTATCAACAAACGATCGTGTAGGTTATGAGTTCAATTTAACATATAGCCCAAATAGAGATTGGCGTATCAATGGAGATTTTAACTTTTTTAAATCTATTGATAGAGGTGAATATAACGGTTTGAGCTTTGATAATGAAAATGTTAGTTATAGAGCGCGTTTAAGTAATAAATACACCTTACCAGGAAAAATAGATTGGCAAACTACATTATCTTACAGTGGACCAAGTGAAACTGCCCAATCTAAAAGTAAAGGAATGTTATTTAGCAATATGGCATTTAGCAAAGATATTTTTAAGGACAATGCTTCAATCTCATTCAATGTAAATGATTTATTTAATAGTATGATGCGTCAGTCTGACACATTTACACCAACTTATAATAGTTATAGTGAATATAGATGGAGACAACGTAGTATTAACTTCTCATTTACTTACAGATTCAATCAAAAGAAAAGACAACAAAGAGGTCGCCAAGATGAAGGTGGTGATGATGACATGATGGAATTTCAAGGAAAACCATAATATAAAGAGTATATAAATTAAAAAAGGAAGCCAAATGGCTTCCTTTTTTTATATCATTAAACAATTAAAAGCTATTGAATTGTTTGACGTTTAGCTTTTTTTTCTGCTCTAATTTCTTTCATTCTTTCTATAAGGGCTCCACCAATCCAATAAGGGATTACAAAAGTCAATAAAAAAATCATTAACCAAAATCCTAAAGTTAATATTGATAAAAATGCTAAGAATCCTAAATACTGATCAAAATCAAACATAATTGGTGTGTTTTATAAATCTTGTACAAAGATAATGCAACAAATTTTGTTACACAACAGTAAAAATGAGATTTATTAACAGGATATTAACTTTATATTTTTAATAATATCTAAAACAAAATACATTTTATTAACAATAAATTCCTAATAAATAAACCATTAAACCCTAAAACAAAAGCACAATAAATTGTAATTTTGTTGTATTAAACGTAATAATTACAATGAGTTTTAGAATAGAAAAAGATACAATGGGCAATGTTCAAGTGCCTGCTGATAAACTTTGGGGAGCACAAACAGAACGCTCAAGGAATAATTTTAAAATAGGAGCACCAGCTTCTATGCCTCTAGAAATTATATATGGTTTTGCCTACTTAAAAAAAGCTGCTGCTTTTACCAATTGCGAACTTGGTGTACTTACTGAGCAAAAAAGAGATTTAATTGCTAAAGTCTGTGATGAAATTTTAGTTGGAAAGCATGATGACCAATTCCCTTTGGTTATTTGGCAAACTGGTTCTGGTACACAAAGCAATATGAATGTGAATGAAGTCATTGCCAATAGAGCGCATCAACTCGCTGGTAAAACTATTGGAGAAGGTGAAAAAACCATACAACCCAATGATGATGTAAATAAATCACAATCTTCAAACGACACCTTTCCTACAGGAATGCATATTGCTACCTATAAAAAAATTGTAGAAGTAACCATTCCAGGGATTGAAGCTTTACGTGATACACTTCAAAAAAAATCAACTGATTTTAAAGATGTCGTTAAAATTGGTAGAACGCATTTAATGGATGCAACACCTCTAACCTTAGGTCAGGAATTTTCTGGTTATGTATCTCAATTAAACCATGGTCTAAAAGCATTGAAAAATACTTTACCTCACTTAAGTGAATTGGCTCTTGGAGGAACAGCAGTTGGTACAGGACTAAATACGCCAAAAGGTTACGATGTTTTAGTCGCAAAATATATTGCTGAGTTTACAGGTTTGCCTTTTGTTACTGCTTCCAATAAATTTGAAGCTCTAGCCGCACATGATGCTTTGGTAGAAACACATGGCGCCTTGAAACAATTAGCTGTTTCATTAAACAAAATAGCTAATGATATTAGGATGATGGCTTCAGGCCCTCGTTCTGGTATTGGTGAAATCATTATTCCGGCTAACGAACCAGGAAGCAGCATTATGCCAGGAAAAGTAAATCCTACACAATGCGAAGCATTGACAATGGTTTGTGCACAAGTGATGGGAAATGACGTAGCAGTAACAGTTGGAGGGACACAAGGTCATTATGAATTAAATGTGTTTAAACCAATGATGGCTGCTAATGTTTTGCAATCTGCTCAACTTTTAGGCGATGCATGTGAAAGTTTTAACGTACATTGTGCAGTAGGCATAGAACCTAATCATTTAGTTATTAAACAATTACTAAACAATTCTTTGATGTTAGTCACAGCTTTAAATACAAAGATTGGTTATTATAAAGCCGCTGAAATTGCCAATACAGCGCATAAAAATGGAACAACACTTAAAGAAGAAGCTATCAATTTAGGTTACGTCACTGCTGAAGAATATGATGCCTGGGTTAAACCTGAAGATATGATTGGTAACTTATAAAGAATACATTAACAACAAAAACCGAATATTAAACTTAATCTCAATATTATGAAAAAAACTTTACTTACATTAATTGTTATTACTAGTATAACAATAAATGCTCAAACTACATTTACATTAAATCAAACAGTCTCACTTGCAGGAACAGCTGATCCTTATGCAATAGCCACTGGTGACTTAGATGGTGATGGTGATGCCGATATTTTATATGCATCTTCTGGAAATGGCTTGTTTAGTTGGCTGGAGAATGATGACACAGGAAATTTTGGGTCTCCAATTGCTATTGGAGCAGGAGGTTATTATTATCCTAATTCTGTTGCTATAGCTGATATTGATGGTATTAATGGCAATGATATCATTGTAAGTGCTAGTGATAAAGTATTATGGTTTGCCAATGATGGATCTGGAAATTTTGGAACTGAAAATTTGGTAGCAAGTTTTCCGAGTTTTGGTGCTTCATTTGTAGTTGTAAAAGATATTGATGGCAATGGTACTTTAGATATTGCTGTATCAGACTATTATTCACATGAATTAGTATGGATATCAAATAGTGGAGCTGACCCTCATTTTAATGGAACTAAAAACACCATTGCAAGTTCTTTTACAAATGTAGCTGCTTTTGATATTGCAGATATTGATGGTGATACTGATGTTGATGCTGTTGTTAGTAATGCTATTGGTGTAAATCCTGGAGGTAATGATAGCAAAATAGAAGTTTATTATAATGATGGTTCTGGTGCTTTTACTGTAGACACTAACCCAGTTGCAAATAACACGAAAGATTATATGTGGAGTGTTTTTATTGCTGATGTTGATAATGATTCAGATATGGATATATTGTCATCTGACTTATACGGAAACGCGTCTTGGTACAACAGAACTCAAGTTTCGCCAGGAACTGCAACATACTCTGAAACTATTCTTACTACAACCATTGCTAATCCTGCAACTATTTCTTTTCAAGATTTAGATAATGATGCCTTAAAAGATATTGTTTTAAGTACTGGAGCTTCTGGAGCAGGAAATGATCTTGTTTGGTTCAAAAATAATGGTGCTGGTTCATTTGCTTCTGAAGACGTTATTAGCATTGTACAAAATCAACCTTTTACGATAGCGTTTGGCGATTTTGACAACGATGCTGATTTAGATATTGCTTCTGCAGCATACTTTGATGATAATATTAATATTTTTGACAATCAGCTAATAAATTTATCTGTTAATGATATCACTTTCAAAAAATTCAACATCTTCCCTAACCCAACAAAAAACATATTAAATTTTAAAGTACCATTTGCTGAGAGTTTTAAAGTTTCTGTTTATGATATCTTAGGGAAAAAAGTATTAAGTTCAACTTTACAAAATTCTAATACTCTTGATGTGTCAAAACTAAACAATGGTATTTACATTCTTAAATTTGATGATTATAACACAAATCTCAAATTTGTGAAACAGTAAGTTTTAATACATATTTCAATAAAATGAGCAAGTGCAATCCACTTGCTTTTTTTATATTTACTATCAAACGATTTGCAAAAAAAAGAAAATGAAAAAAGAGACTCTCGTCATAATTTTAGCACTTTTTATATGTGTTTCATTAAATTCTCAAACGACTTTTAATAAAACGCAATCTATCTCCCTACCAACAGGTGGTGGAAATGCTCCTTATAATATTGCTTCTGGCTTGATTGATAATGATGCTTTTCCAGATATTGTGGTTTCTACGACTTTAGGAAATTCTGTGTATTGGTTAAAAAATGATGGCACTGGAGTTTTTACAGTTCAAAGTCCTTCAATCAGTTCTACTTTAAATAGTGCTGGAGGTGTTGCCATTGCAGATCTGAATGGAGATGGTTTTAATGATGTGGTAACCACATCGTATAACGACAACAAATTGGTGTGGTTTGCCAATGATGGCTCTGGAAATTTTGGTCCTGAACAAATAATCTCTTCATCTGTAACTGGGCCAAGTCAAGTGTATGTCAGGCAAATTGATAATAACTCAACGTTAGATGTTACAGTGTCGTCATATACAGGAAATGAAGTTGTTTGGTTTTCCAATGATGGAAGAGGAAACTTTAGTACTAAAAACATTATTGACAACACTATTTTAAGTCCAGGAGCTTATGCAGTAAAGGATATTGATTTTGATGGTGACATTGATGCTGTTATAGCAAGTTCTGTAGCTTTTGGAACTCCAAACGATTGTGTCATAAAAGTATTTTATAATGATGGAAATGGGATTTTTACAGCTGACACCAATGATGTTTCTATCAATGAGAAAGATTATATATTTAGTATCATGGCTGAAGATGTTGATGGAGATAACAGTTTAGATATTTTAGTAACCGATTTATTAGGAAGTCCTTCTTGGTTTAAACGCACTCAAATAAGTCCAGGAACTGCTACTTACGCTGAAACTGTATTAACGACCAGTATTGCTAATCCAGCGTGTTTAGATTTAAGGGATCTGGATAACGATTCATTTAAAGATTTTGTTTTAACCAGTGCAACTTCTGGTGGTGGAAATGATATTGTATGGTACAAAAACAATGGAGCTGGTGGTTTTAATTCTGAAATTGTAATAGACGATACCCAAAGTCAAGCTTATACCATTACCTTTTCAGATTTTGAAAATGATGGCGATTTAGATATTGCAACGGTTGCATACAATGATGATGACGTGAATGTTTTCAATAATCAAAAAATCACACTTTCTACTAATGACCTGACAAATAGCCCTTTTAAAATTTATCCGAATCCAGCTTCTAGTAAACTGTATTTGAATGATATAGCATCTGAAAATTATGAAATTTCAATTTACGATCTTTTAGGAAAAAAAATCATGGAGTCTACTCTGAATAGAAATTTTCCTTTGGATATTTCTTCACTTCAATCTGGAATTTATATAATGAAGTTTAAAGAGTTAAAACAAACATATAAGTTTATCAAACAATAAATTATATAAAAAAGCAGGAACAAAAGTCACCTGCTTCTTTCAAATTTAGTTAGCTATTAATATATATTTAGGAAAATCTATTTTCGATAATAATCCAAAGCTAACAATTATAAATTAAAAATTAATTAACCTATGTTAATGACTTAAATAAAATTAAGTTGTTTTCTTATTCTACTTAACTGAACTGGAGTAATATTCAAATAGGATGCTATTTGGTATTGTGGTATTAAATTATCAATATCTGGTATCTGTTTCCTCAATTTCAGATAGCTCTCTGTAGCATTTAGTCTCATTAAGTCCAAATTGCGATCTTCGTAAGCTATAAAAGCGTGTTCTAACACTTTTACATACAATCTACCTATTTCAAACTCCTCTCTGCATAAATCTTTAAAGTCGTGAAAATTCATTTCATAGATCTTACAATCTGTTAATGTTAAGTAGTTTACTTTAGTAGGTTCATCTTTAAGTATTGCTGTTAATGCACCAGCAAATGAAATTGGCGTAAATAATCGTTTGCTAAAATGTTTTCCAGATTCTGAAGTTACGTAAGCACTAATGACACCTGAAACCAACATATATAGATTTTTCTGAACGGTTCCTGCTTCGGCCAATAATGTATTGGCAGGTACTTTACGAAAAGTCGCTAATTTTTTGAGCTTTTTAAAGGATGCTTCGGAAATATCTCCAAAGCCTTGCAAAAACTTTAAATTTTGATTCATGATTTAAACAATTTTGATTGATTGCTGAGCACGTTCAAATGCTGTTGTTGCGTGAATTGTTGTCGTGTCAAAAACAGGGACTGATACATCATCTTGTTTAATTAACAACGGAATTTCAGTACAACCTAAAATGATACCTTCTGCTCCTTCTTTAATCAACTTTTTAATGATTTCTAGGTAAGCCTTCTTTGAATCATCTAGCAACAATCCCTTGGATAATTCTTCATAAATAACCTTATGAATTGTGTCTCGATCGCTTTCATCAGGAATAATGGTTTCAATACCAAACGATTTCAAGATCTCTTTAAAAAAAGGCTTTTCCATGGTGTATTTTGTACCCAATAGCGCTACTTTTATTATATTCTTATCTAATATACTTTTTGCAGTTGCTTCTGCGATATGAACCACAGGAATAGTCACAACTCGCTTTATAGCTTCAACACATAAATGCATTGTGTTAGCACAAATCACGATCAAATTTGCTCCAGATTTTTCCAAACTTAAGGCAGCATCTTGCATGATGCTATCTAATTTATCCCAACGGCTTTGTGATTGCAGTTCAGAAATCTCACCAAAATCCAGTGAGTTTAAAATGACTTTACACGAATGTATTCCACCAAATGTTTGCGCCGCAAGATCGTTAAGCACTTGATAATACATGATGGTTGATTGTGGTGTGATTCCACCAATTAATCCTATGGTTTGCATTAAAAGATTATATTTTTGTCCTAAATTTATAGCTTTAATTAAAACTTACAAAGTTTCGTATGTCCATTCTCATTATCAACATAAAAGAATTATTACAAGTAAGAGATTCTAATGTCTTGAAAGTTTCTGGCAAAGACATGAAAGTCCTTCCAACCTTAAAAAATGCTTATGTTTTAATTGAAGACGATACCATTGTTGATTATGGAAGTATGGATGACATCATTAAGTCTGATACAGATGAAGTTATTGATGCAGAAGGAAAAATAGTGCTTCCTGCTTGGTGTGACAGTCACACTCATATTGTTTATGCTGGGCATAGAGAACAGGAATTTGTTGATAGAATTAATGGTCTGAGTTATGAAGAAATTGCCAATCGTGGTGGTGGAATTTTAAATTCGGCTGCTACGCTTAATAAAACAAGTGAAACCGATTTATATGAGCAATCCGTAAAACGTGTTAAAGACGTTATGAAACTTGGTACTGGAGCTCTAGAAATTAAGTCTGGTTATGGCTTAACTATGGAAGCAGAGATAAAAATGCTGCGTGTTATAAAACGCATCAAGCAAAAGTTTCCAATTAAGGTTAAAGCTACATTTTTAGGTGCTCATGCCTTACCTAGCCTTTACAAAAACAATAAAGAAGATTATTTGGATTTGGTTATCAGCGAAATGATTCCGCGTGTGTCAGAAGAAAAACTAGCAAGCTATATTGATGTATTTTGCGAAAAAGGTTACTTCTCTTTAGAAGACACTGAACGTATTTTGATAGCTGGAAAAAAGCATGGCTTAATCCCTAAAATACACGTCAACCAATTCAATGCTTTTGGTGGTGTTGCACTTGGTGTCAAGTACAATGCACTTTCTGTAGACCATCTTGAAGAACTGAACGACGACGATATAACTGCTTTACAAGGAAGCGATACAATGCCTGTTGCTCTGCCTTCGTGTTCTTACTTTTTAAGCATTCCTTATACGCCTGCTAGAAGGCTTATAGATGCTGGACTTCCCCTTGCTTTAGCTACAGATTACAATCCTGGTTCTACACCAAGTGGAAATATGAATTTTGTAGTAAGCACTGCTTGTATAAAAATGAAAATGACACCTGAAGAGGCCATCAATGCAGCAACCATTAATGGTGCTTATGCTATGGGAATAAGTAATTATTATGGTAGTATTACAAGAGGAAAAAAAGCCAATTTAATTATAACTAAAGCTGTGCCTAGTTATAACTATTTGCCTTATGCTTTTGGTGATAATCATATAGATTCTGTGATTATTAATGGTGAAGTGATATAAAAAAAGCCTCAAGCAAAGAATCGCTTGAGGCTTTTTCAACCAACCAATCAAAAGTTACTACTACTTAAGTTCGAATTGAGATGATGACACTAAATTGTTTTGGTCAAACACGTTAACGATGTAACGTCCTTTTTCAAAATCTTTACCTTTAGCTTCAACAAACTCACAAATATCTAGGTTATCGCTTTCGTAGTTAAATTTACTAATCAAGCTATAGTTTAATACATTTTCATCAAATTGAATTTGCTCATTCAATCCTAAAACATTGTCATTAGGATCTAAAACCTGAACAAAAAATTCTTTATCACCAGGAGCTACTAATTTGTTTTTGGCAACAGTATAGCATACTCTTACTTTATCTGCTCTTCCAGCACGTTCAGTTGGAATTAATTTACCTGAACTTCTCACGATAACTCCAAAACCTTTTAAACCTACTGTAGATAATACAGCTGCATCTTCAACAATAGTTGCCAACTCAGTATTTTGAGCTAATAATGAATCGTTAAATACGATACGATCTTGAAGTTGAATTTTAGTGCTATCTAAGCTAGTTGCTAATAAAGCATTTGAAGCTTTTAATGCAGAATTCTCTTCCATTAACGTTTCCATTTCATCTTGAAGTGCTAAGAATTGCTTCTTATAACGCCAAAGGCTTTTTACACTGTTTTCAGACACTTTCAATGAATCCATTAAACCTTCAATACGCTCTCTAGCTTCAACCAATTTTTGGTTTGCTGCTTCATTTTCACCAATAGCAACATCATATTGTTGTGCCATGTTGTTTAAATCTTTAAGCACTAAGGCTTTTTCTTCTGTTAATTGCTTCTGAGTTTCATCAGCTTCGTTTTTTAAGTTAAAAGTGTAAAATAATGTTCCAATTAAAAGAACAACTGCAATACCCAAAATAACTTTTAACGCGTTGTTATTACTTCCTGACTTGTTTTCCATAATAGTAAATCTTTGTTTTTGTTAACTACTAATTTTTATTTTTAAATGTTGTTTGCCAATACTTTATTGCCGTTTATAACCGCAAAAATCGTTTTTTATTTTAAGTGTTTGATTAATAACATTTTAATTTATTAAGTGAGTTATTAACGTTTACACTTTTAAAAAGCCTAACTATGAATTAGACTTTGGCATTTGTTCTTATATACGAATAAGTGTTAAATTTGGACGTGAGATAAAAAAATATAGTTTAAAATAGAGATTGCATTTTTAGCTGACATTAATGAATACAAGGATTACAGAAGATTTAATCTTCAATTAAAGTTTTGTTAATTATTGAACATTTGAATCCATGTTTAAAACCAAAACTGGTATTTATATCAAAAAATTATACTGAATGAATCCAAAACATATAGACATAGTCGCTTTTGAAAACACCTATGCTAAAGATTTCTATAATTTGAATATTGAATGGCTTAAAACGTTTTTCTATGTTGAACCTTTTGATGAAGAAGTACTAAGTAAGCCTGAAATTTACATTATTAACAAAGGTGGTTTTATCTTTTTTGCAAAACTCGATGATGCTGTTGTTGGTACTGTTGCTTTAATGCATATAAAAACAGAACGTGTTTTTGAACTCACCAAAATGGCTGTGTCACCAAAACATCGTGGTTATAAAATTGGTCAACAATTGATGCAACATTGTATTGATTTTGCTAAGAGTAACCATTTTAAAGGGCTTATGCTCTACTCCAACACCAAGCTTGAAAATGCCATTTACATTTATAAAAAATATGGTTTTCTAGAAGTGCCTTTAGAACCAAACAGTCCTTATGTAAGAAGTGATATTAAGATGGAGTTACGTTTTAATTAAAATGGAAGCACATCTTCTTCATCTTTTCCAACAGTATCTTCCTCATCTAATTCATTTATTATGCTACTAATGGTTTCATCTACCTTAATATAACTTTCTTCTGCTGCCTTATATAATTTAAATAAATAGTTAAACTCTTCAGGATTAGATTCTTTTTCAAAGGTTTGTGAAACTATCTCAATGCCATTAGCATTTCTCAAAGTAAAATCTACATAAACCGATGAATCATTTACCCAATTATCTACTGTAAATGATCCTTTCTTAAAATGAACATAGTACTCTGTTTCACGCGAAGATTTATTCCATGAAACCTTTTTCATCAAAGATTTTTGTATAAGCTTATCTATTAAATCTCTATATTTTTTCTCAATCATAATTGCCATATTTTAAATAACCTTCAAATTCATTAAGCTGGTTTTCTATATTATCTAAATCAGATATAATTTTGCTTTTATTTAAACCTGTTTTAGTTCCCATCATAGCTTTAGATAAATTAGCTGAATGAATACTTAATTCATTTAAAGCATCAACAAATTTCTCATCACTGGTCAACTCTTCAATATCTTTTATAAATTTCAAATTCAACAAGATTCCTTTTAAATCTTTTAATCTCATTAATGCCGATTCATCCTTATCAGCAGACAGATAATTTTGAATTTCTGGAATTATCTTAATTGCTTTGCTTAAATCAGAAACAGAAAGAATTTTCATAACTCTTTTATTTGATTTTTCAATCTTCAACTTTGTATTCTCTGCTGTTTCTCGAACAGACATAATTTGTGCATATGCTACTAAAATCCCATAGACTGATGAAAATGTCCCAGTAATTGATATATAATTTACTATGTTTTTAAGGTCATTCGGAATAAAATAATATCCAAAACTAATGATAATTAAACCTATACCATAGACTATTAAAGCAAAAACAGGGTCTCGGAATCTTTTCATTATATAAAAGTAATCAATTTTTTCTCAACGAATCAATCTGACGTTGCAGCTTATCTATCTGCTCTTGGTTTTTGTCAACTTTAGGAATAACATTTAGCGAATCTAAAACACGTTGCGCAATATCAATTTCTTTGGTTTCTTCAACATAATAATAACCAATACCTTCACTAGCTCTCCAAGCTTCGCCTAATTGGTCATATACTGTTTTGTCCCATTGGCTAGGATGTTTTACATCAATCCAAACCACATCACGATATTCACTATCTATCAAGGCTAAATCTGGAGTTGCAGAACCATCAAAATTGCCTGACTCTTCTCTTATCGCTGAAACTGTACCTAAGAAAAACATTCGCTTTCTACCTGCAATATCTTTTATATAAGGTCTAAACTCTACAGGTTTATTGACTGACCAATCAAACTCTTTTCGTGATTCAATGACTTTTAAAGGCATTGCTGAAACGCCAGCATATCCTTGTTTTTTGGCTGCATGATCGTAATAATAAAGTTTGTCTGTACCATCAGCTGGAACGAAAACGCTAAAGGTTAAACTAGTTCGCTCATCTCCTACTGGCTCTAGTCCAAACCAATGATACAAACCACTATAGGCATCTGAATCTGTACCATTAAAATCAAAATCTGTAACAAATGGTTGCTGATTTTGGTCGTCTGGCAAATCTGGAATTTTTACAGCTGTTTCCATATTCCATGGTAAAGGATCGCTAAATCCTCCTAAGAATTTTAAAGATTCTGCTTGTAAGCGAGATACCTTTTCAGACAAGGTGTTTTGGCGAGTTAAGAACGGATAGTTTTTCATGTCTTCAGGACTTACAAATGTACCTTTTCCAATCAGTACTCTTTCAACATAATCACTAAAATCATGTGCTCCATTTTCAATAATAACAACACCTCCAAACGTTGGATACGGAAAGAAAAATCCCTTCCAATTTATTAAACTCACCACCTGAACCCAATCTCCTGAATCGTTTTTCATATAAAATACATCTCCAGGTTCGGTTGAAAATAACTTAGCAATGCCAAAACGCTGAACAACTGCATTGTATGTGTTTCTGCTAAACTTTAAAGACTCACCAATAGAAAAGGTGACAGGAATTCTATTTTCACTTGAAAATCTAGGAAATGGTGTGGTGCTTGATACCGAAAACACCTCTTCAGTATTGTCGCTTATACGTTGCCAAATGTATTTTTCAGTAGGTTGAATGGCCATTGTCCATTGATTCTCTCCATCTACTCGTACCAAATGTGGCAAGGATACATCTTTGGTTTCACCAACCGATTCATTAGCCATGGAGAAAATATTGCGCAATGGTTGAATACGTTCATTTTGGGTTAATGGTAATTCATGTATTTCAACTTTATTTAAATCGTTGAATACATTATAGGTTTTCATGTAGTCGTGCATTTTAAAATGCCAACCAATGGCATAAATAATTCCGAAAATGACTAATAATAATCCTAAAATACCAATACGTTTTCCTGTACTAGGTGTTTTTCTGAATTTTCTAAGTAGCAAGAATAAAATGGTTCCGCATAACAGAATAACAAAAATGAATTTTCGGATGAAAAGTAAAAAGGGTTGGTATTCATCACGAAGAATAAAAAGTAAAAGTAAGGCTATAAAACCACCAATTACTGTGATTACTTTTTGTTTTTTTCCTTTATTCCAATAATTTTTAATCATGTTTATTATTTTAAAAGCCCTTTATCTTTCAATCGCTCTCTAGCACTTTTACCTTGTTTTGGTAGTTCTTCAACTTTGGGTGTTTCATTCGTCTCAACTTCGCTCGAACTAACATCATCATCTCTTGTGGTGATATCATCTAAAAGTTCTTTGCCTTTTTCAATGGTATCACTCACCAAATCGGTTAAAGACTCACTTTTTTCATCAACTATTTTTCCAGATTTCAATACAAAATTAGCAAGGTAAGTTCCTAAAACTGTTCCTACGATACTTGATGCAAAAATGGATACAGTTGCATAATTAATTGGAATTAAAAACTTTAACACCAACATCACCACAATGAACAAAAACGTGACGTACACAAGTCTTAGCAAGAATTTTTGCTGAAACACAAATCCTGTTCTATCGTCAGCTTTCATTTGCAATTCCTTAGAATTGACAATTTTATTTACAAAACGATACAAGCCATTCCCATTGGACTCTCTCCAATACAATAACACTCCAAATAAAATGGCAACGATAAATACAATGAGTTCTATGGTCATGATAATATAAGTTGGAAGCTAGAAGCACGAAGTTTGAAGTTCGAGCCAACAAGCTTGATTAATCATTAATTTTATTTCTAAAAGCGATTGTCATATTCATTAAATCAAAACAATCTTTATAATATTTTTCAAAATTATCTTCGTTTAAATAATTTCTTCTTTTTGCTTTATGCAAACAAGTTACAACTTCAGCAATTGAACGTATTGAATAACCAAGAAACTTTCTGTATTCAGCTCCAGATTGCAAAATTGAACCTTCAGATATATTTAGTGCAATAGAATCTGATGCCCTTCTTATTTGAGAGGATAAATTGTAAAGCTCTTCTTTAGGAAATTTATAGGCCAAGATATTTATGTTTTCACCTAAATCCATTCCTTTTTGCCAAATAATTAAATCTTCAAACTTAAATTTCATTCAAATTCTTTTCATAAAGATAATAAACTTCTGACTTCGTGCTTCCAGCTTCATGCTCACTTTATTAGTCTATAAATTTCAAATATTGTTACGAATCGTTTCTACAACCCAGTCTTGAAACGAATCATCCCAAGTTTCATAAGTCTTGTAAAACTGCTCTTTATCATACCAATACAAGAACAACACATCTTTTGGTGCGATGTTGATTAGTAATTTCCAAATCAGATCTAAATGAGCAACTTCTAAAGCTGAATGTGGTTCGTGCAAAGCAAAATAGAACGATTGGTCTATTAAATCTTGAATTTTAAAGGCGTTGCTTCGTTCTAAGCGTTCTAAATAAATTTCAACACCATTCACACGCTTAAGAGCGCTTGCATCAATGGTATTCAGGTATTTTCTGAACAACACCTTGTCATCTAAAATATCTTTTATAGGATGTTTAGTTTCTTTTAGTTCATTACGAAACATCATTTTTTTAATACGCTCGTAACGAGGTGTATTTACTGCAACTTCTAGATTACATTCTATAATGAGATGGTTTTTTAGCTTATCAATCAATTCTGGTTGCGAAATGTGATAAATCAACACATCATAATCTGTATTTTTAATGGCTTCTTTATGTGCTTTTTTATCTTCAAAAACAACAATGGTTTTTATAAAATCTCTAAGTAAATAAACGCCTCCAAAGGCTTTAGCAAAAAAGGAATTAGTTTTATAAACCAGAGGTTCTAACACTAATTGTCTGTTGCGTAAGTCGCCATGTGTTTTTGCAGATTGCAATAATTGCTCATGAAGAGTTTCATCAATAAAATTATTTCCAGAATTGAATTTTTCAACCAGTTTTAACTGTTCTTCTTGAATTTTGTTTAAATCATTAATTAGATGAAATCTTATATAAACGGCATCGTATTTTAAAATATCTAACGGTTCATAAAAGGCATCAATATCTTGATCAAAATCCAAGCAAATGGCACAATCTCTGGTAATATCGTTAATTTGACTTCCATACATTTTAAATACCAACTGCATCATTTCTCTATCAAAAGAATGTGTTGGTACGTAAACCGGTTTTCCTTTTTGAAGTGGCGTTATTATGATACCATGCGGATTGGCTTCACCATGATTTAAGTAATGTAATTCTTTTTTTTCTTCGGCAATTTCAGGACTCCAACCCATGCCATCAATAGAAAATGATTTGAGTTTGGTTGGTTCAAAGCCCAATTTCAAAAGGCATTGATTGTAACGCTCAACTAATTTCCCGCTAATAGGAATGAGCTCACTTTGGTATAGATTTGCTGCTTTTAGTTTGTTCATTTAATACTCTTCTTTGTCATTCTGCGCTACGACGCAGAATCCATTAATAAACCCAATCTGATGATAAATCCGTCCAACTTTTATTGTCTTCTTCAATAAGGTCTATTTTCCATTGTCTATTCCAATTTTTCAATTGCTTTTCCCTCTTTATTGCATCATTAACATATTGAAATTGTTCAAAATAAATCAATTTATCCAATCCATAGTTTTTTGTAAAACCATCTACTAATTTGTTTTTATGCTCAAACATTCTCCTTTCTAAATCATTAGTCATACCAATATATAGCATTCCATTCTTTTTATTGGAAAGTATGTACATATAATATTGATGATAATTTCCTTTCATGTTTTTTGTGGATTCCGCATCAAGTGCGGAATGACAATATTGTTACTTTTAGTTTTTGCATTATTCGACAATCTTTCTAATAGTTTTAATATTCCCTTCTATTGGAGAAATTAAAACTTCTTTTTTATTCTCTTCAACATAAAAAATGTATAAACTGTTTTTACCAAGCATATGAACATTTTGTGAATCTCCATTATCAAAGGTTACTTGGTGCGTTATTTTAATCTCGTTATTTTCAATTCTCTTTTTGGTTTTTCCTCCTCTACCAATACCAAATCCAACAAATGCACCAATAATATATAAAGCTATCATTACAAGGACTAACTGTTTAGAGTTCTCTCTAAATGCCTTTCTTGTTTTATCTAACTTCTCCTTGTTCTTTCCAGATTGATATTTCTTTCTTTTACTTAACCAATTATAAAATTTAGGCAATAATTTAGCATAAGCAATGGCCAAAACAACACATAAACTTAGACCTATTAATAATTTTAAATCACCAGTAATAACTGATACTGGACTTATTAACACATCCAAAATTGAGGAATATTCAAAAATATTTACGCCTAAAAACTTATAATAAATAGCTTCGTATAAAACACCCAAGATCAGCAAAAAAACATAGCCAATCGATAAGTAATCTTGAATACCAAGTTCCGATTCCTTTTTAGTAATTGGTTCTTTTATGTCTTCCATTTTATATTTTAACGTTTATCAAACTGCTGTCTTGCTTCAACCTCTATATTCATCTGATTCACTCTTGCATCAACTTTACGTTTAAAATCTGTATCTGCAATGGTTGCTACATTATCTAAGTATCTTACAACTTCTTGTCGTCTAATTTCAGAGAAATCCAATCCTTTCATATTAGCACGCATTAATTCTTGAAGCATATTAAATTTGGTATCGTAATCTTTCTTAAAATAGAGGTCTGGATTTTCAAACCAATCTTCTTCCAAATCAAAATCGGTTAGACGAAGTGATACTGCGCTTTGAATATTCCTAACATCACGAGATGAGAAAAATGGAAATATCTTTTGAATCTCTTTATACAAGTTAGCATAAAATAAATGCTGATTGGTTTTAAAATTCCTCTCTATTTTCTCATAAACATCTAAAACGCGCTCTTCTGTTGGCTTATCAGAAACGTTTAAGATTTCACCTAAATTTTTGGCTAAACCTTGATCTTGAAGATAACTATAGTTTTCTGGTCCTTGCATGTTTACAAAATCAGGCATGGTATCATCTAATTTTCTCCACCACAAATGGTCTTGATCTAAAAAGTCATGCTCTGTTCGAGCACCATCAATTTTAAATCGTCCTTGAACACGTGAAATCACAGCTTTATCTAACATTTCTGGAAGGTTAGTAAATAATCCTATAGAACTATTACCATAATTTACTGCATAAGCTCCTTCAGTATAGCGAAGAAAAACACCAATAACCTCTTTTACTCCAGCAGACACACCTTGAGCAGTACGCTCTTGAAGGTTGTTTTCGGCATCATCAATTGGAGCAAAAATTAATTTTGATGGATCTTGCAAAGGCTTCATCCACTCTACCATTTTTTCTGCCGATCCACCTTGAAATGTGCTAATCAAAGTGTCAGGCATTGGATGAAACAAAAATGGAATATCTAAGTGATCGCAATGTTCTTTGAGTCGTGTCGCAATGGCTGCAATAAGCATACTTTTTCCAGTTCCTGGAATTCCATAACCCATAAAAACTGGCATAAATCCTCCAAGCTCTTGAAATGGGTTTTTCTTAGCTGTAAAATCATAGCTCAGCATTCGTTCTGTTAAACGTCTAGCAAAATGCTTAGCGTCACGGTTTCCAACAATTTGCTCAAATTGAATCTTATTGAATTCGATACTTTTGGCAGCTCCAGCAAAAACATTTTCCCAACCTGAAATCGCAAAATCTGAATGTTCTAATTTATATGTTCTATCGGTTATTGTTTCCGTGTATTCCAATGTACTTTTACGCAATTGAATTTCATCAATTAAAGCATCAAAATAAACCACAGTGAAATCAATAACATCCTTATCAGACTTTATAATGTCAGGATGATTGAGGTATTTATCATAATAAAACAAACTACAAGCAACACCTTTAAGAGGTGATATTAAAGATACTTCAGGAATACCTGCAAACTTGTTTTTCATCACACTCAAGTCGTCTGAGGCATGATTTCTTAGGTTATATAAAATATGATATGCTGTTGCAAATAACATAAAAGCTGTGGCTGTATGCATTTTACTTTCAAATTCTCGTTTTCCAGAATTATCCAGCGTAGATTTTCGTTCATTTAAACTCGATAAGCCAGATGCATCATAATAACTATCTTTTACCCAAATACCAAGTGCTAAGCCTTCTTGAACAGCATACAGTGTTTGATTAAGATGCAATGGTATAGCGACGGAATCTGGTAGTAATCGCTTTTTTAATGCTAAAATAGTTTTTGAAACTGATGTGGTTTCTATAGCATTAGAACCATTGTTGGCTCTAGATAAATACAATAAAATTGAATCATCTTTATTACCATTGTTTTCTTTATTTTTAGCACGTTGACCTTGTTCCCATTGAACAGATTTCAAATACGACGTTGCTTCATCACGAAGCATATCGAGTTCATTTTGCTTTATAGGAAATGTTGAATTATGTTCCATAAGTTCTACTAAACTTTATCAATTTTTAAATCTGACATTTGAATTGGTGCTTTGGCTAATTTGTTCATTATCTCCGGTGTTTTATTATATAGCATTTGAATCATACGATGTGGTGCAAACACATAATTTTGTTTTACAATATCACTCCAGTTTTGTAGGGTTTGTTTACTAAAAAAACTGCCTTCTTTAAATTCACTGCGAGAAAAAACTTCATCTATTTTTAAAGAAATGGCATAAGATTCAAGTGGAATCTCCTTTTTCCCAATACTTTCTAGTATAGCATGTGTTATTTCATTTTCATCTTTCGCAAAAACATTGTGCAATGGACCTAAATCTATGCGTTTAATATGTTTTGGATAAATATCGGAAAGCTTTCTATCTATGGAATAAGCCATAGTATCCAAATTCATTTTTCTATCAGCTGTAGCTTTTAAAACCTCATAAATTTCTTCTTTCTCTTTTAAAATATTATGTCCATCGTAATTAAAATACATAAAACACATAAAAGGCCTATTTAAAGCAACATCGTAAAAACTCCAGCTCACCATGTACTTTCCTTGTGAGTTTTTTGGAGCTTCTAATATTTTACCTTGCACAAAACGATTGAATATATATTGCTGCTGAACAGACGTATAATAAACGATTGATGCCGCTTGAAATAGCTTACTCTTTTTTATTGGTTCTTTTTTACGCATTAAGGTATCTAAGAACTCTGTTTTTAAAACTTCTGGACTTGTAAGCTTGTTTAAATAATTGTCTCTTAATGACAGATCATTGAAAAGATATCTGAACTCCAAATAATTTGGGAAACCAGAATCGGTTAAATCGATTTTCATGTTATCCTCTTCGTCATACATGTATTTTACACGCATGGCTTCAATGGAATACAATAACAAATCGCAATACTGCTTAAAGAAAATAATTTCCCTTCCATTACAAAGCTCTTGATGCTGAACATTGACAATGAGCTCTTTCAAGCAAAAATCTACCATTTTATGGTAAAACACATAGTGCTCTTTGGAGTCAAGTTGAGCAGAATCTAATGGAGTTACTATATGATTAATAGACATTTACGCTAAAAAATGGTTAAATTAGAAATAAGACAAATTGTGCTTCACTAAGGAAGCACAATTATATTAAGATAATAAATCGTCTTCGCTTTCAGGTTTTGGCTTTTCACCACCATCACCTTCACCTTTTGGTACAGTATTTTCAGAATTATAATATTCTTCAAAAATCTCTTTCATATCAATGCCGTAACGTTCGGCAAAATTCTTCTGAATTTCAGCATCTTTCGTACGAATTTCTTGCAAAGCTTCAGCATAGCTACTGTAAACACCTTGCATCACTTTTTCGTGTACTGGAATATTGTCCATCATTTCTTGACGCGCTTTAGCGCTTGCAGTATGCATAGAGGCTAATGTTTCACCAATGTGCTCATCAGTTTTTACACCTAAGTGCTCTAAAATTGCAGCAAACTCCTGATCTGTTCTAGCTTTTAATGCTACAACATAACCATCGTAATACTTCAATCGCTCTTCCGTATCAGATTTTAATTTAGCTCTATGCGTTTGTAAATTACTTCTAAGTGAAGTTAGTACTTTAATTGTTAAATTATGCTTGTGTACAAAGCTATCTTTAGAAGCAGCAAGTGTTGTGTAAGCGTTCTTTAAACCTTCTAACTCTTCAACTTTTTGCTCAAGAGTAGTAACTTTACCAACAGCTTCAGCGTATTCAGCAGATTGTTTATCAACAATATCTTCTAGCTCTTGTCTAGCTTGTTTAAGTAAAGCATAGTTTTCTTCCAGAAGTCCTTCAACTTCTTTTTTCTTCTCTAAAGCTTTGGTGTGATTTTTAGTAGCCTCAACTATGGCATCTTGTAATTTGTCTTCAACTTCTTTAATCTCAACTTCTCTATCTTTTAAACGCTTTACTGCTGCTTGACTCTTGAATGAAAGTTCATTTAAAAGCGTTTGAATATCAGCAGATTCAATACGTTGCTGAAATAATGCCTTAGCTTTATTATCTGCTTCATCTCTAATTTTTTGAGCTTCCTTTAGTTCTTCTTGTGCTTTTCTGATTTTGCTTTTTCTTCCCCAAAGGTTATTCCACCACGTATCTGGTTTGTTTTCAGCATCTTCCAACTCAACTTTAGCACGCTCAAGACGCTTAATCGCATTATCAATAATTTTCTGTTCATCGGCATTTAAGCTCGAAAAGTCTTCGAAAATAATACCAACTTCATCCTGATAATCCGTTAAATCCTTGATGGCATCCAGAAGGGTTGTTCTGTCCTTTTCTGCCATGGTTACAACATCATCTAACGTTGCATTTAAAATTTTCTGACGCATTTCTGGGTCATCCTCTTGAGCCAATTTAGACTTCATCGTGTCTATGGCTTTTCCCCAATTAACATCAACTTTTTCAGTTTTCTCGTTAGAGTTTGTTTCTAATAAATCAAAATCATCAGACATGTGTGTATATTTTTAAGTGAACAATTTTTTATTAAGACAAGCAATTTCGTTAAAAAATATCACTTTTGAAAGGTTATCTTTTAATTAAATTTCTTAATTATTGGTAGCTAAATTTTGCAATTTGTTACACTTTAATTTTTAATATTTAAACTTATATTTCTTCTATAAAAGGACTAAATTTTGTTTCAAATCTTACAAAATTTAGTTTTACTTCAGTAACCACTGCGTTAATTCTTCAATTATTTCATTTGATTTTGTGAATTTTCAAATGAAATAATTCATGTATTTTTGACAAAAAAACCAATGAAGCATTTTTTCTCTCTTAGTTTAGTTATCCTTTTATTCAATTCTTGTGCATTTGAGATGAAAACCGATGAATTATTTATTCATCCAATTTCACATGGTAGTTTGATTATTGAATATGGAGAAGAAATGATTTACGTTGACCCTGTTGGTGATCTTGAAGATTTTATAGACTATAAAAAACCAACTATCATCCTAATAACTGATATTCATGGCGATCATTTAAACCTAGAAACCCTTGAGCGCATTAGCGATTCAATGATACCTTTGGTAATTCCTAGAGCTGTGAATGAGAGGCTAAATGGCAAGGTAAAAGGCGAAAGAATAGTGATGAACAATGGTGAAACAAAATCAATAAACAACATGGAAATTGAAGCCATACCAATGTATAACTTACGTGAAGAAGCGTTGAAGTTTCATGAAAAAGGTCGTGGAAATGGGTACGTTATTAATAGAAATGATTCACGCATTTATATTTCTGGTGATACTGAAGATATTCCTGAAATGAGAGCCTTAAAAAATATTGACATTGCTTTTGTGTGCATGAATTTACCATGGACCATGACTGTTGAAAAAGCAGCTGATGCTGTTTTAGAGTTTAAGCCACAGCAAGTATTTCCATATCATTATAGAGGAACTGATGGTTTAAGTGATGTTGAAACATTTAAATCTATTATAAATACAGAAAACGAAACGATAAAAGTGAATCTACTAGATTGGTATAAAGAGTGATAAATTATTCATTTTTAGCAAATTAATAATTTTTTTGTTTTATATTTGATTTGATTTAACCCAAATCAAGATAATTATGATAACACATTCCCTAATCTCCAGCCTCTTTTTAATTGAGTTGAGCAATATAGTAACTATACTAATTATTACTGTTTGTGTTTTCTTGGTATTATTAATATTAGGTGTTAGAAAGTCGTATAAGCTTAAAGCTGAAAATGAACGTTTAAGTAAGGAATCTCCAAATTTAAAGAAAGAAGATTATGATGATTTTAGTGAAGGTCATATATATTAACAATTAATCATATAAAAAAGCCTGCTAATTGCAGGCTTTTTAATTTCTATCTTACTAGCTTTTTATACTTAATTCGTTTCGGCATCAAGTCGCCTCCTAAACGTTTCTTCTTGTTTTCTTCATAATCAGAAAAACTACCTTCAAAGAAATACACTTGGCTATTGCCTTCAAACGCTAAGATATGCGTACAAATTCTATCTAAAAACCATCTGTCGTGACTGATTACAACAGCGCATCCTGCAAAATTCTCCAAACCTTCTTCTAAAGCTCTTAATGTATTGACATCAAGATCGTTAGTTGGCTCATCTAAAAGCAACACGTTACCTTCCTCCTTCAGGGTCATTGCCAAGTGTAAACGATTGCGTTCACCACCAGAAAGTAAATTCACTTTTTTATTTTGCTCGCTTCCGGAAAAATTAAATCTGCTTAAATAGGCACGAGAATTGACCTGCTTTCCTCCCATCATAATCAGCTCTTGCTCATCGCTAAAATTCTGCCAAATCGTTTTGTTTGGATCAATATTAGAATGTGCTTGGTCTACATAAGCAATCTTCGCAGTGTCACCAACTTTAAACTCGCCTTTATCAGGCTGAATTTCTCCCATAATCATTTTGAAAATGGTCGTTTTTCCAGCTCCATTCGGACCAATAACACCAACAATTCCTGCTTGTGGAAGATTGAAATTTAAGTCTTCGTATAGCAATTTGTCATCATAACCTTTGCTCACACCGACAGCTTCAATAACATTGGTTCCTAAACGAGGTCCATTAGGAATATAAATTTCCAGCTTTTCGTCCAATTGCTTTTGGTCTTGACTTAATAATTTATCGTAGTTCTTCAAACGCGCCTTTTGCTTTGTTTGACGACCTTTTGCTCCTTGACGAACCCATTCCAGCTCTCGCTCTAACGTTTTTTGACGCTTAGATGCTGCTTTGCCTTCTTGAGCCATACGCTTCGATTTTTGGTCTAGCCAAGACGAGTAATTTCCTTTCCAAGGAATCCCTTCACCTCGATCTAATTCTAAAATCCAACCAGCTACATTATCTAGAAAATATCTATCGTGTGTTACTGCAATTACAGTTCCTTTATATTGCGCCAAATGATGCTCTAACCAATGCACAGATTCGGCATCTAAATGGTTGGTTGGCTCGTCTAATAACAACACATCTGGTTCTTGTAACAACAAACGACATAAAGCAACACGACGACGCTCACCACCAGATAATACTCCTATTTTTTTATCACCATCTGGAGTTCTTAAAGCATCCATGGCAATTTCAAGTTTGGTATCTAATTCCCAAGCATTAGCAGCATCAATTTGGTCTTGAAGTTCAGCTTGACGGTTCATGAGCTTTTCCATTTTGTCTGGATTGCTATAGACTTCTTCTAAACCAAACTGGTCGTTTATTTTATTGTATTCGTCAAGAATAGCAACTGTTTCAGCTGCTCCTTCACGAACAATTTCCATAACTGTTTTATTGTCGTCTAATTTTGGCTCTTGCTCTAAATAGCCAACAGTATACCCTGGAGAAAAAACAACATCGCCTTGATAGTTTTTATCAACTCCAGCGATAATTTTTAAAAGTGTAGATTTACCTGAACCATTGAGACCTAAAATTCCGATTTTAGCTCCATAAAAGAAGCTTAAATAAATGTTTTTTAGAACTGGTGTGTTTGCACTTTGAAATGTCTTGGTTACACCAGACATTGAAAATATTACTTTTTTATCGTCGCTCATTATACTCTTCCTTTTAATGCGTTAAATACCCAAGCAATAGCAAAAAATCCTATACCAACAGTCGCAAAGCCCCAACCTGCTACATCATCATATCGATAAGCTCCCATTAATATTAATATTATTCCCATAATTATCATGAGCACTGTTGCCCAAGCCAATACTGTGTTTTTATTCATTGCCATAATGTAAATCTTAAATCATTTTGATAGTTAGTCGAAATACAAATATCGTGTTTTTTATATAAAAAAAGTATCCTAAATAAGGATGCTTTTTAATTGAAACTTAAAAATTAGAGTTGTAGCATTGGTACTTCAATAAAAAGAAGTTGAGAATCGTCTGATGCCTTAATTTCAAAGTCTTCAGTTTCAGAAACTCCGATGGCATCACGAGTTTGCAAACTGCTTTCATTTATGGTTACATTTCCATGAATGGTCATGACATAAACACCATGGTTTTTACTTTTTAATTGATATTTAAAGCTTTGATCTTTATCTAAATCAATTCTTGAAATACTGGCATCTTGGTGAATTTTTAAACTTCCTTCACGGCTTTCGTCTATAGATGTTACCAACGTTTGTAGCTTGTTTTTCCTGTTTTCTTCCCTAAAGGTTTTCTGATCATAGCGAGGCTCAACATTTTGCTTATTTGGAATAATCCAAATTTGGAACAAACTCAAGTGCTTATCAACAGATCCATTAATTTCAGAATGTTGAATTCCTGTTCCAGCTGACATGACTTGTACCTCGCCAGGAAATACAGATTGCCATTCATTATGCATAGAATCGCGATGTTTTAACTCACCTCCTAAAGGAATTGTGATGATTTCCATATTGTCATGTGGATGTGTACCAAAACCCATTTTTGGAGCAATGACATCGTCATTCAATACCCTTAAAGCTCCGAAATGAACTTTTTCAGGTTGATACCAATTTGCAAAACTAAATGAATGGTTGGCTTGCAACCAACCATGATTGGCAAATCCTCTACTCTCTGCCTTGTGAATTATTGTTTTCATAATATTACCTGCAAAAGCAGGTATCTTTTTAAATTAAACATTATTTTTCATAGAAAGATTACTTTCTAATTATAAGATTCCCACTTTCGTGGGAATGACTAGTCAGCGAATTTTATCTAGCAAGTCGCTTAATTGTCCTGCTTCTTTTTCATTGAGATTTTCCAATAAATCAAAATTCATTTTTTTAGAAATATCATCAAGTAATTTCAAACCATCATCAGTAATTGTAATATGCACAACTCTTCTATCTGTCGGACAAGGTATGCGTTCAATTAGCTTTTTAGCACATAACTTATCCATCAATCGTGTTGCATTTGGAGCACGTTCTAACATGCGTTCTTTAATGGTTTGAACTTTTAGCGGCTCTCCAGCGCCTCTTAATATTCTAAGAATATTAAATTGTTGTGGCGAAATACCGAACGGTTTAAAAAACGTGTTCTGATGGCTATTAATCCAGTTACTTGTGTATATAATATTAAGCAAAGCCTTCACTTTATTGTTCGGAAAGCTAGAATTAATGTCTTTTGAAATATCTCCCATATTTTCTGTTTTCAGTTGCAGTTTTCAGTTGGCAGTCACTTTTAGGATAACACGTCGGCATATTGGTCTTGTTTCTTCTTAAACACTGCATTAACAAAAGGACATAACGGAATAGCTTTTATATGGTTTTCTTGCATGAAATTTACCACAGCTTCAATCAATTTATAACCAACGCCTTGTCCTTTTAATTTTTCACTAACCTCTGTATGGTCAATAATAATCTTATCACTTCCAGCGTAAGTATAAGTCATTTCGGCTTCTTGTTTACCTTCTATTTCAATGTAAAATTTACCTTTCTTTCCGTTGTCTTCTTGTTTTATTTCCATTATTATAATGCTTTTCTAAATTGTTCAACTTTATTTATTAATTCATCATTGAATTCTTTATTCGTAATCTTTCCGTCAATAAAGTTATTACCAAAATTAGGTAAAGAGAAGTCTGCGATTATCTCTGCGTTATGTCTAGGAAATCTATCATTAGCAATTGCTAAGACTGACTTTCCTCCTCTACCACCAGGAGATGTAGCCATTAAAAGCATAGGCTTTCCCAAAAATGTTTTACCCTCAATTCTTGACATCCAGTCAAACAAATTTTTAAATACTGCAGAATAAGCTCCATTATGTTCTGCTAATGAGAGAATAATTCCATCAGAAGATCTTATTTCATCTAAAAACTTATGTGCATTTTTAGGGTGACCAATCTCAGCTTCCAAATCAACACCAAAGAGTGGTAATTCAAAATTGTTTAAATCTAAAATCTTTACATCTACGTTTTCTACTAAACTAGCAGCATAAACTGCTAATTGTTTATTTATGGATTGTTTACTATTACTGCCAGCAAAGGCTATTATGTGTTTCATTCTATGATTTGTTTAATGCAAATATACAAAATAAAATTAATATATTCCAAGGAATATAATTCCATGTAATATATAAATACAATAATCAATCTTTTTTCGCATCTAGTTCTTTTGTACTTTAGCAACAAACAAAAGAATTAATGGACATCAACTTCAACAAAAACGAAGATCACAATAAACTTTTAGTCTCAGATTTAACCAAGCGATTGGCTCAAGTAAAGCTTGGAGGTGGTAAAAGTCGCATAGAAAAACACCATGCCAAAGGTAAAATGACTGCTCGTGAACGCATTAACTACCTTTTGGATGAAAAGTCGAAAAGCATAGAAATTGGTGCTTTTGCTGGAGAAGACATGTATAAAGAACATGGTGGCTGTCCTTCTGGTGGTGTTGTGGTGAAAATAGGTTATATAAAAGGGAAGCAATGTATTGTTGTTGCAAATGATGCCACTGTAAAAGCTGGAGCTTGGTTTCCAATTACAGGAAAAAAGAACTTGAGAGCTCAGGAAATTGCTATTGAAAACAAGCTGCCAATTATCTACTTAGTAGATTCCGCTGGTGTGTATTTACCAATGCAAGATGAAATTTTTCCAGACAAAGAACATTTTGGTCGTATTTTCAGAAACAACGCAGTGATGAGCAGTATGGGAATTACACAAATTTCAGCAGTCATGGGAAGTTGTGTTGCTGGAGGTGCTTATTTACCCATTATGAGTGACGAAGCTTTGATCGTTGATAAAACAGGAAGTATTTTCCTTGCAGGAAGTTATTTGGTTAAAGCTGCCATTGGTGAAACCATAGATAACGAAACTCTTGGTGGTGCTACCACACATTGTGAAATAAGTGGCGTAACCGATTATAAAGCCAAAGACGATAAAGATGCATTAGACACTATAAAAAATATTATTGATAAAATTGGTGATTATGATAAAGCTGGATTTAACAGAGTGCAAACTGTAAAGCCAAAAGAGAAACCACAAGATATTTATGGCATTATACCCAAAAGTCGTGCTGACCAATATGATATGTACGATATTATAAAACGATTGGTTGACAATTCTGAATACGACGAATATAAAGCTGGCTATGGAAAAACTATTATTACTGCTTATGCAAGAATTGATGGTTGGGCAGTAGGTATTGTTGCCAATCAACGTAAATTGGTCAAGACCAAAAAAGGCGAAATGCAGTTTGGTGGTGTTATTTATAATGACAGTGCAGATAAGGCAACGCGCTTTATTGCCAATTGCAACCAGAAGAAAATTCCGTTGGTGTTTTTACAAGATGTTACAGGATTTATGGTTGGTAGCAAAAGTGAACATGGAGGTATCATAAAAGATGGTGCGAAAATGGTTAACGCTGTGAGTAATTCTGTGGTTCCAAAGTTTACTATTGTTATTGGAAATAGTTATGGTGCAGGCAATTATGCCATGTGCGGAAAAGCTTATGACCCAAGATTGATTGTCGCTTGGCCTAGCGCAGAATTAGCTGTAATGAGTGGTAATAGTGCTGCTAAAGTGCTATTGCAGATTGAGACGGCTTCATTAAAAAAGAAAGGCGAAAAAATAACACCTGAAAAAGAAGAAGAACTCTTCAACAAAATAAAAGACAGATACGACAACCAAGTATCGCCTTATTATGCAGCTGCAAGAATTTGGACAGATGCCATCATAGATCCATTAGATACCAGAACTTGGATAAGTATGGGAATTGAAGCTGCTAACCACGCTCCTATTGAAAAACCTTTTAATTTGGGAGTTATTCAGGTTTGATAAAATCATTGACAGTTTTCATTGTAAAATTTTATCATTCCGGAAAGATCCTTTTTTTCAAATTTACCTTTAAAAACATTATCAACAAAAATTTCACAATTGTTTAGATATGGTAAAGCTGCTTTTATATAGTCAGCATTTAATCCTCCTTTAGGTCTTATATTTGTCGCATAATGTGCGTTTTCTCTTTTAACATAAAATGGACCATAATTATTCGTAGCAGAATATATATCATGAGGATATTCCATTGAATACAAATCAACTTTTCCGGACTGAATTACCCTTAATACATAAAAACCATATCCATTTACTTCTTTAACATTTATGTATTTATATGTAGCAACTACCTCATCAGAATATCTTATCGTCACTTTATCAATACTATAAAACTCAATTTTTTTACTCTTTGAATCTTCTTCTAATTTATACTTGAATTTATTTCCTGCTATTTTGCCAATTCCATTTATAGTATCTCCATTAGTAAGAATGATTTCAGAAGGGTAAAGTTGAGCATAACCAATACTAAAAAATAACAACATTAAAATTGTGATTGATTTTTTCATAGAATGAATAGTGATTTTAATAAGATGACAAATATAAAAATTAATTAAATCAGACTATTAATTAACCACCAACTTAGAAACAGTTTCTTCAATATTGGTTTTTTCAAGTCTAACCACGCTTATTTTTTTGGTTTGTTCTGGAGAACCAAAATTCTTATAAACTGTTATTTTAATGTATGTTGGCAGCTTTTTCTTAGCATTCGTGCCATAGTATTTCATGTTGAAAATCCATTCGCCAACATCAGACGATGTTAAATAAAACTCCTCCAAACCATAACCTAACTCCTTTTGTTGCGCAATACGCTGAGAGTTCTCAGCTCTTGTATGAGACCATGTGAAAAATCGGTTTTGCGGATTTATAATATTTAAATCAAATTCCGCTTCGAGATCATTCCATTCAAATACTATTCTGGATTTATACTTTATAGGTTTTAAAAATTTAGGGTTAACGCCATTAGTGTTCAGCTTATCTCCATGAAGTGCAATAAGGTTCTTAGCTTCATTGGTTATAGTTTTATCAATTCCTAATGTATTGATTCCTCCAACTCCAATGTTTTTATCAATGTTATTGTAAAGCTTTAATGCATCTTCGTATTGTCCATTATAGTTATAACCAAGTGCTAGGTTTCTATATGACTGTGAGTCTTTTGGCTTGAGCTTTACTAGACGCTCCAATGTTTTTACAGTAGCAGCATAGTCACCATCTTCTTGTTGTTTAAAATACAGTGCTTTTAAAACAACATCGTCATCAAAAGCTATTTCATACACATTTGATAGGATTCTATTTGAAACCAAATCATTGTTCCACCCTTTAAAATAATCATGAACATCTAAAAAAAACGATGGATTGTTTTTATGGTTTTCCCTTTGCATTAAATAAATATCAAAAGCTTCGTCAATTGATTTCGATGTTTTTAATGCATTGATATATGGTGTATCTGGAAGCTCACTTATCATCTCTGCATTTCCGCTATATGTTGCAGTTGTACCTAAAACAATTTCTTTCTGATTAGTAGCCCTTCCTACAGTGGAATTTTTTGTTGTTATTAATAGCACTCCGTTTCTTCCTAAAGTTCCATATTTATTAGTTGCTGCCAACCCTTTTAAATAAGTGATACTTTCAATCATGGCAGGATTTATAATATCATCTTGCGCATATTGTATGCCAGAAAATGCACCTGAATTTGATTGACCCAAAGGCATTCCATCCATAACAATCAATCCAAATTGATTAAGAAGAATGGTCATGTTTTTTCCTCGTCCTAAAAACTGACTAATATCTACTCTATCATAAGAGTCGTTTGGCAACTCAAAATTAGTAAATTGTCCTTTTGCAGCTCCAGATAAATCGGTATCCAATTCAGATATTTCTTTTTCACCTATGGTTTCTATGCCATAACCCAACGTTTTTTTATCAACTTTTTGATTTCCAACATTAACCATCTCAACTTCCTCTTGCTTAGACTTTGAGGTGATAAGCACTTCATCCAAATTCTGATCTATATCAGGCATAAAAACATTAATTATATTAGCGTTATTCACTCTAATATTTATGGTTTTTTTCCCTAAAAACGTGTACACTAATAAATCTCCATTATCAGCTTTAATTTTATAATTACCATTTGGGAGTGATGCTACACCTTGGTTACTGTTTTTGTTAATGATACTCACATTACCTAAATCTCCCTCAATACCTGTAATATTTCCTGTAACATAGCCTTCCTCAATATCTTTTGAAGATAACTGTTCGGTTTTTTCTTTTTGAGACCCACTGCTTAAATCATTATTTAAGTAAACAAAAGAGCCAGATGCCAAATCTGAAACCAACTTAAGTTTTGACGTATTGGTGTAAGTAGATGTTGAAATTATGTTTATTGGAATATCTCTTGGTGAAGTCAACTCGTTTAAATTCTCATTACCATCCGTAAATAGGAGTATTTCGTCAACATTTTCATTATACTCTAAATTATAGTTTGTTGCTCCATCATAAATGGTGTTTTGCAATTCTTTTTTTAAGCTTGCCCAATTTCCGTCTTTTATTGAGAATTTTTCCTGCATGATCACTTCATTGCTAAACATGATTAGTGTTACATTGCTTTCAGGATATTTTTTAAAATAATTGCTTAAGTAAAGAAACTCGCTTTGTAAGTTTCTATCTTTCATAGAATAAGAAGCATCCCAATACAAATCAATATTGCGCTGTGCAAATGTAGTTTGCATTGCAAGGACCAGAATGATAAATAATAGAAAATTCTTCATAGCGTTGAAAATTTTGTTTGTTAAATTTACAAAAAAACTACTTATTTTTTTCTTTTTGGCATAGGTAATTCAAGTGGTTCTTTTTGAACAGAAAATCATTCCACTCTTATTTATTTAAAAGCTAAAAGCCTTTTGATTTCACTTGATCGTTATAGTTTAATCAAGAATCAATTATTATTTTTAAGTGTTAATGATATGCAAGGAGTCAAAAATTTCCTATAGAAAGAGACAAAATGCTTTTTGGGAAACATGAATTTATTTGAAAAGTTATGTGTTAGAAAAAAAAGAAGGCTTTAAAAGTCTTCTTTTTATATTATTCGTTTTTGTTTTTCTTTCTTCTTTTTTTCTTTTCCTTATTGGTTTCTGTAAAATCAATGGCTTGATACTTATAAATTTCATCAGGTTTTAAAATTGTACCTAACTCTTTCAAGTATTCTTTTTCAAGATCATCCATTTTTTTCTTTCTATCTTCTCTAGAATTTTTTTCATCTTTTAAAATGGCATTTTGACTTTCAAATTTTTTAATAAGCATGCCTTTTATTATTTCCTGTTCAAAAGCATCAAGACCAAGAACAGCAATACATTTTGGCATCATTTTATCAACTTCATCAAAAGGATCAACAAGTTCAATATAGGTTTCTTCGTTCAAAATCATTTTAGGTGAATACCCTCTTTGTCCGCGTTGTATTTGATCTGCTTGTTGCGCAAAACCAGTGTTAAATAAAACTCCAAACACTAGTAGTAATCCTAATTTTTTCATTTTCATTATATTGTAAAAACAGTCATTCAAATTTTGTGCCGCAATTTACTAATTTTTAAAGAAAACATAAATAAAGACTTAAACAATATTAGTTTCCTTGGTGAGATTTAACTCTTGGAATGAGCAATAATTCTGTTTGCCTTCCATTTACGTATCTAAATCCATCTTCGCCAAAAAATCCAGCTTCCTCAAACATAATTCTTATATCACGTTTCCACTCTGGAATTGTAACTGTTGTGTTTAATTCTATAGCATAAACAGTGTTTGGATAAAGTGGATAATCTCCAGCTCCAGGAACACCGCCTTGAGCGTCCCACATACCAATGGTTGGTCCAGATGAATGTCCATAGCTTCCAAGTGGATGTGTATAAATGGAAGGGCGTAAACCTACAGCTTTCGCTTCACTTAATGCTTTTAATAAGATTTCGTTTCCTGATTTTCCTGCAACAAAATTATTGGTTAAAAAATCTTGAACTTGATTTCCTTTTTTAAAGGCATCCTTTAAAAATTGTGGTGCTTCGGTTTCGTTAGGCTTAAGTACGTAAGCCAACTCTTGACAATCTGTATTAAGCCTTAAATAAGTAATTCCAAAATCACAATGCAATAAATCACCTGGAAGAATTACCATATTGTCTGGTCTGTCGGAAAAAGCATATAAATGATTTCCTAAGGTTTCTGAGGTACGCTGTACGTCAACCGTTGGATGAAACCATGTTTCCAATCCTAATGCTGTTACTTTATCTCGCATCCACCACTCTACATCTGTTGTTGTGGTTATTCCTGGTGTGATTACTTTTTCGGAAAAAGCTTCCGCAATAATATCATGTGTTATATCTACCAACTGATCATAAATAACCATTTCACGTTCTGTTCTGGTTTCTATCCATCCTGTTGCTAATTTTTCAGCAGAAACTACTTTCGATTTATATTTTGCCGGAAGAAATTCCATAAACTCATCATAGTCAGTTTTATCTAAACCATCTGAAATATTAAAATGTTTTGAGAAATTAAGCCCAATGGTTTTTGGATTGCGCTCCTCAATAAGTTGTACCAATCGTTTCCATTGTATTGGTTCTTGATCCTTATCCCAAGCCGAAATGATATTGTCTCCAAAGTTGTAACGAGCTACTGCTAGTTTTTCTATCGTATTTTTGGCTTTGTCTCTATAAAACAAAATAATGGTTCGTCGTCTAGCATTGAGCCATGTTGCAGGCAACATCGTTTTTAAAACTGGGTCTTCGTTATATTCTCTTGATATAAGTATCCACATATCAATGTCTGCTCGATCCATTAATTTTGGCAATAAATTATTGAATCTGTCTGCAAGGATTTCGTCAACTACTCTAGCGCGTTCTTTCTCGGATAGAATTTGTTGAGCATTGATTTGGAAGGTAATAAGTAATAAAAAGATGGTTAGTTTTTTCATAATTGCATGGTTAAATAAGTTGAAAAAGTAAAAGTATGGATAATTATTAATAAAAGGAACACCATTTCTGATGTTCCTCTTAAAACCAAGCCTGCTTATGAAAAAATGTAACCAACCTATTGTTTGGCTTGATTGAAATATTTAAACTCCACAGTATTTATTAATTAAACGAACAATTAAATTATTTAATTTTTCAACTTTATATTCAGAATTTGTAGGCTCTATATGATCATTTCCAATACCACTATCATCTGTAAGAAAGACATAAGTTCCATTTGTTGAAACACTAAAAAAACGCATTAGGAATTCGACATTTTTATTAGCATCACTTGCTACTATTGGAATTATTTTAATTCCTTTTTCTTGAGCAATTCTTATTTGATTTTGAATTATTTCAACATTTTCTTTGGTATAATGTGGTGGTGCATCCAACAAAAGGAATAATAATCTTGATTTAGCATTTATATTCCATGACTTATTTAATGATATTTTAAGAGCTTCTTCAACAGCCTCTTCATAGTCCCCTCCTCCATCTGCAAAGTGATTATTTAGTATTTTTTTCATTCTAAGAATATCAGAAGAAAAATCAAATTCTCTTACTACAAAAGAATCTCCATGATCCCTATAAAAAGTCAAGCCTAACCTCTTACTTTCTATGCTTTTATCTAATCTATCAAATATATTTTGAAGCTCAGTTTTTAAATAGTTCATTTCATCACTCATTGAGCCTGTAGCGTCAATGGTAAACATGATATCTACATCGTTACTTTGTTCTTTTTGATTCAAAATAAAATCAAGGTTTTCATGTGCCTTAGTAATTTTCTTTCCTACTATATTCTCATTATGCACCAATTGAATTATAAAATATTCATTATTTTCCAAAACTGATTTATCAACAAATATTGATGCTTCTCCTAGAGCATCAGTTTTAGTAGTAAACAATTTTTCATTATCAATATTAAAGAAGTTTACATTTACATTAGCTAATGGTATTTTATTTGCATCAGTAGCTTTAACACTAATTTTGTGTTTTAAGTAAAAATTCCACTTTTCTTGCATTTTATTAAAATCCTTATGATTCAAAGATTTAATCCATTCATTCCAATTTTTTGAGTCATTGATTTCTCCAGCTGTTAATTGACCTGATTTATTTGCAACATTATTTGTTATGTCTACTCCAAATGCTTTACCAGATAAAACTCTAGCTACATCTCCTTCTTTTCGTCTAGAAACTTCTTCAGTTCGGATTTCACTTACAGCATAACCTAAAGCCTTTTTTTCTCTTTTAATGCCATAAGCTGTAACAACAACTTCATTCAACACAGCTGAATCTTCTTCCATAGTAACATTAACAATGTTTGATTCCCCAACTGTTTGTTCAACTGTCTTAAGCCCAACATAAGTAAAGGCTAAAACATCACCATCTTTTACTAATATTTCATATTTACCATCTAAATTTGTTTGCGTTCCATTAGAGGTGTTTTTGACAACAATGTTAACTCCTGGTAATGGATAACCTAAATTATCAGATACAGTTCCTGTAATTTTCTTCTCTTGTGAATGTATTTGCATTGAAACTATCAAGGCAAATACCCATAGTAATGTGTTTTTCATAATTATGTATTTAAAATGTTAATTTTTTATAATCGCCAAAAGTTCAGGCAATAGGCTAATAGCAGTGATCAATACTGCATTATTTTTCTTCTTTTGTGGCTGAGCTGTTAATGAGGCTGAAATATCAACTTCTGATGAAATATTCGGGTTTCTTATCATGACAACTGTATTAATGGTTTCTTCATCAAAGTTTTCATTTGCATATTCATAAGCCAACTCTATTCCATCTAGATGAAATTCCTTAATACTCGATTTTAAGTTGTTAACTGCATGCATAACCTTTTTTAAATCTTGTGGTTTGGTTTGCTTTAGTGCTACACCACTAAATCCTGAATAAGTGATAATTGAAATTAAATCGTCTTCTGTTAAACGATTAGAAAGAAGTTTAAAAGCTTGTTTTAAAATAACTTTGTCTTCAACTGAAAGATTGGTTTCAGGAACTTGAATTAAAAAACTGATGTTTTGAAGGTCTGATTCAGTCTCGTCAGATGTAATTGAGTAGTTTTCAACTATAAATGTGATTAGGTTTTCTAGCGAAACAGATTTGGTTTCAATGTTCTTTTCCTGCGCCATACACATCGTTGCAACAAACGCTGTAAGTATGAATGTAATAAATGATTTCATCTGGTTTCGGTTTTAAAGTTTGATATAAAACTAGTATCAACCTCTTAACCAAAAAACCAGCAATGAGTAAAGTATGTGTTTGAATGAGTTAACTAACCTTTTTAGTGGAATCTAAGGTTTTATGTCTATCTATTTTTCCAGAAATTGTTCTGTTAAAAGTCTTAATAAATATGATATCCTTTGGGATTTCATGTTTTTGAAGGTTATTAAAAATAGCCTTTGGTAATGCTTGTTTTTTGCCTTCTATAACCAAAATAACCGCTTCGCCTAGAACTTCATTTTCTTGTGAAGCAATAAAAAAATCTGCATTAATGTATGGTGCCAATTTTGCCTCAAGCAGTTCTGGTTGAATTTTAATGCCTCCAGAATTAATCACATTATCCAATCTGCCTAACAACTCAAAAGTTGTGTTAGAATGTAACATAACCACATCATTCGTTACTATTGGCAATTTGCTCAAATAAGGTGCATTGATAACCAAACAACCTCTGCCATCTTGAGAAATTTCAACATTTGGTAACACTTCAAAGTATGCTTTAGTTGTATGTGCCTTCAATTTATTTAGT
The DNA here is from genome assembly GCA_030429955.1 of Bacteroidia bacterium. Classification (GTDB taxonomy): domain Bacteria; phylum Bacteroidota; class Bacteroidia; order Flavobacteriales; family Flavobacteriaceae; genus CAJQLB01. The sequence continues at coordinate 17,580 of JAUIGO010000015.1, read as the reverse complement.
TTCTTGACCGCAATATGTGTAATGGTTTCTGTCATACCATAAGTTGCATAAACTGTTGAACTACTCTCTTGTATTTTTTCTACTAAATCGTCTGACACTTTTGCACCACCAACAATCAAAGTCCTGATTTTATATAAATTTTCAAGGCTATTGCTTAGTTGCATTGGTACCATTGCTGCAAACTGATATTTCTTTCTAAGAAATTCTAAGGGATTGGAATTTGGTACAACCAAATCAAGTCGTAAGCCTAAAATGATGGCTCTCACTAACATCATTTTACCTGCTATATATGTTGCTGGCAAACACATTAAAGCTGAGTTTCCTGGTCTTAATTTAAAATAGTTTCCTGTTGCTATGGCAGAATGCACCATCGCTTGTTTGCTTAGCTTAATAGATTTAGGACTTCCTGTTGAACCAGAGGTTTTTACAGTAATCGTTTTTTTGGAATCTGTCCATTGTAATAAAAATTCTCCTATTTCAATTTCGTGTGGCTCACCTTCTTTTATAAAGCTATAGGCAACATCTTTTAATCTATCAAATGCATAATGCCGACCATTTAATCTAAATCTATTATGTACTGCTGTAAAGTTTGGAATCATTTTTGGTATAGTGTGATTAACTTCAAAATTATACTATTTTTAACGGATTGAAGTTAATTAAATGTGTCAAATAAAATATCTTTGGTAAAAATATGAATTGCATGAAAAACATCTTAATTTTTGCATTACTATTTCCGCTTATCTCGCTATCACAGAATTTTTCTGGTGAAGACTTTATTTATCTCAAACGCCATGAACATATTGACATTAAGCTTAATAAAGGCAATTTTGATATTACCAAATCCTTTTCAGAACAAGGCAAGTTTTTAACTGCCAATAAGCTATACTTTGCCAATGAATCATTAGGTTTTGATAGCTTCACAGCTATTGAAGATATTAAAGCTTTCACCTATTTACCTGATGAAAACAAAAAAATAGAGGTTGATTATATCGAGACCAAACGCGCTTTTGATAATGGTATTTTTTATAGCGACCAAGAAAGTAAAAACTTTACGTATCCTGCAGTAAAAGCTGGTGCCGAAATACATTTAGAGTATAAAGAAATTGTTAAAGACCCTCGTTTTTTAGGGTTATTCCGTTTTGGAACTTTTGTGCCTACTGAAAGTACAAAACTCTCCATTGAGTTTCCAAAAAGTGTATCGATTGGTTATATCGATTTTAACACTCAAGATTATCCTATTGATTTCAAGGAAGAAACTAAAGGAAACATCAAAACATACACTTGGTCTGTAAATAACATGAAAGGCTTTCAAGGTGAAGCACAAAGCGAATCTGTACTTTATTATTTGCCTCATATCATTTTGTACATTAAAAGTTACGAAGATCAAGGCAAAACCAACAACATTTTAAATGATGTTAATGATTTATATCAATGGTACTCTACATTAGTAGATAGTATTGATGAAAACAATCTGGGAAAAGTGCACACAATAGCTGAAGATATCACAAAGTCATTATCAACCCAACAAGAAAAAGCTGAAGCTATTTTCAATTGGGTTCAGGATAATATTACCTATGTAGCTTTTGAAGATGGTCTAGGTGGATTTATTCCACGAAGTGCTTCAAGTGTTTGTGACAAACGCTATGGCGACTGTAAAGACATGGCTAATCTCTTGTACGAAATGCTTAACCATGTTGGTATAGAATCGTACAGAACTTGGATTGGCACTCGAGACAGACCTTATTCCTATTGGGAAGTGCCAACACCAATAGTTGATAACCACATGATAAACACAGTCATTATTGAAAAAGACACCATATTTCTTGATGCCACAGATAGCTATGTGCCTTTCGGAATGCCTAGCGCTTTCACGCAAACCAAAGAAGCTTTGCTGGGAATAGATAAAGATTCGTTTAAAGTTATAAAAGTTCCTGTTCAGAACATGGATAAAAACGTTTCTGAAATACATAGTATAATTACTTTAGAGGACGACCTAGTAAAAGTAGACGAAACACGTTCACTTACAGGTTATGAAAAAGTAGATTTCATTTCAGATTACACCTATAAAAAAGGGGATAAAACCGAAGAAGAATATTTAAACACAACGCTTGCCCTAGGTAACAACAAAACCAATTACATCAATATCACTAAAGATAATTTTGATAATAAAAACACACCTTTGGTATTGAAATATAACCTGAACATTGATAGCTATGCCAAAAGTGTAGCCAACAAAACCTTCATCAATTTAGATATAGACAGGACGCTTTCACAAAGTAAAATTGATATTGAAGACCGCAAATTTAGCAAGAAGATAGACCATAAATTCAAAAAGAAATTTGTCACCACCTTTAAAATACCAGAAGGTTATAAAGCAAGTGATATTCCTGAGGAACTCGCGTATGACAATGAAAAGTTTGGATTCAAAATATCATATTCACATGAAGGAAATGTTATCACCCAACATAAATCTATTTACATCAATACGCTTAGTGTTGATAATAGTGAATTTGAAACTTGGAACGATTTCATTCAAAGCCTCACAAGAGCCTACAAAAAAAGTATAACCATAGAACGCATATAATGATAAAGAACAGCATTTTAGTTGTAGTTTTTCTTATTACTACCAATAGCTTCGCGCAGTTTCATAAAACATACAATTGGAGTGAAACTCCTGAAATACATCAACTTTCACCCGATGAACAAAACGAATCTTCGGTAGGAATTCTTAAAAAACACGTGGTTGAATATGCGAAAAGTATGTTTGGTGATATGTTGAAAGTTTATGAAACAGACCATACAATTACTCGCGTTAATGACGATCAAGGTATCGCTCGCCATAACACCGTTTACATCCCAATGTATGAAGTAATAAGTGTATTAGATATAAAAGCGCGAACCATTAATGCTGAAGGAAAAGTAACAGTTCTTAATAAAGACAATATTAAAGAAGTTAAAAATGTTGATGAGTATGGCGATTTTAAAATATTTGCCATTGAAGGTGTCGAGAAAAACTCTGAAATTGAAGTGCTATATACTGTTGAAAAAGAATACGACATGCATGGTCAGCAAAATATTCAAGGTGAATATCCTATTCGTGAAGCACAGTTTTTGTTTATTACTGGAGATGCAAATGCGCAGATAAAAGCTTATAGAACTGAATCTAAATTTGAATCGGTAACCATAAATAACACTATTGGTAAATCGTTAACTATTAAGAATATTCCTGCAATGGTTGAAGAAGAATATTCAACACCTGATGCTAACAAAATTGCTGTAGCATACCAATGCTTTCCAAAAGACCAAAACATTACGCAAGAGATGTTTTGGAGCAATGTGGTGAATAATGTTGGTCCTCAGTTTTTCCCTGAAGAACCCCTTACAGTTGTTACAGATGATTTACCAAATGTCACTAAAGGAAAAGCTAATTTAAGTGTTTTTGAAAAAGTCAATTTGCTGGATGATTACATTAAAACCAACTTTACCATAGTAAAAAACAACAATGCCGAATTGTCTGATGTGAACTATATCTTGAAAAACAAATCAGCTAGTGCCTTTGGTATCTTAAAAGCGTATTCACAATATCTAAAAGCCTTAGATATTAAATACGAAATTGTGATTACAGCAAATAGATATTTAAAGAAATTTGATCCAGATTTCTATAACCCTAATCAATTACAAGATTTTCTTATTTATTTACCAACCGAAGAAAAATATATTGCAACAGACAGAATTGAATATCGTGTTGGTGAAGCACCTTTTAATATTCTTGGCAATTATGGTTTGTACATTACAGATTCCTTAGAATATTACTTTAGCAAGATTGTACAAACTGATCCTAATTTTAGTAGCATTAATCGTGTTGTAGACATTACTTTTGACGAAGAGCTACAAAGTGCAACTTTAAAGCAATCACAAGACTATACAGGACATTGGTCTGCCACAAGTAGAGCGATTCTGAATTTTTATCCTGAGCAAAGCATCAAAGAATACGAAGATTATTTAACTGGCTCTGGTATTGAAGATAAAGTGATTGAATCTTACGAAGCTCTAAACACTGAATTATTGCAATTGGAATACAACAAACCCTTTAAAACAAGATCAACCATTTCTTCAGAATCACTGTTAGAAGAAGTTGGTGACAGTTACCTCTTTCAAATAGGAAAAGTGATTGGTACGCAAAGCGAATTGTACCAAGAAACAAAACGTGTAAATCCTATTGAAATGCAATATCCAAATCAATACGATTATACCATTACTGTTAATATTCCAAAAGGTTATACTGCTGAAGGCTTAGAAGAACTAAATATTGATAAAAGCTACAAATCTGTTAAAGGAAACAAATTGTGCAAGTTTGAATCGACTTATAAAGTAGAAGGCAGTAAAGTGATTATTACAATTCAGGAGTTTTATAAATCCAATGAATACGATTTAAACCGTTATGAAGAATTCAGGGAAGTAATTAATGCAGCATCCGATTTTAATAAAACTGCTATTTTGTTGAAGGCGATTGAATAGTTATACATATAAAAAATAAAAAAGAGCGCAATTTGCGCTCTTTTTTATTTTCCTTCTTTTTTTACTTTACAATTATCTTATGGTTCTCCACAGTATTGCCAACATATATATGCAATACATAAATTCCAGAAACTAATCTGGTCACGTTTAACATTGCTTTATTATTTTTCATATAAACACGTTGCTTTAAATTTCCATATAGGTCGTATAGCTCTCCATAAACCTTTGCGCCTTTTTCTGGTTTATCATTTTCATTAAGTAAGTTTATAAATACTACTTTACTTGAAGGATTTGGGTACACTTTAAAATAATTGAAAGGTGTTCCAATTTCAGTTGTACCATCATTTGCAATTGGTATTCCTCCTCCACCTCCTGAACCATGCTGAACATAGAGAGTTTTTGCACCACTACAACCACAACTGTTTTCTCCCATAACCTGTACCAAGCCTGCATTTTGACCATAACCAGTCATTGCTGTAAGGTTTATTCCAGTTGTAGGAGCCATTTGCCAATTTTGAGAAAAATAATCTATTGGGTTTGAGACACCAAATGGGTAAGGCAACAACCATTTGTAAGTAGCTGCACCTTGTGATGTGCCAGACTTATAGTTTACCAAAGCTCCTGTGTTTACAACAGTTGGCCCTGTTAAACTTGCAGGTATTTTAGGGTTTCCTGCCCAAATGGTTTTTGTAATGGTGTTTGTGGCATTACATTTTGCAGCTCCAGATGTTAAGTAAGCAGTTAATGTAAAACTGTTATTGTAGCCAGAGTTTATAGCAAGAGTAACTGTATTTGTACCTTGACCTGATGTAATTTGTGCTGCATTGCTAGGGCTGAACGACCAAGTAACATTGTCTGCTCCAGATGGTACACTATAAGTACCACCAGAACTACATAAATAATCGCTTCCTGTTATTTCTGTTACATCGCACACAAAACTGCAATCAAAAATATCTACTGTTGTATCTGCATCCAACTCTTCGACAAGCCAGTTGCCATTTCTGGTATTAAATGAAATGTGAGCCTCATTTAAATCACTATTTGGAGTATATGAAGTTGTAAAATTATCAAAAGGAATAGCATAATTGCCATTCGGAGGATCGATAGCAGTATAAACTTCTAAATAATCCGAATCAAATAAAGTTGAATTGCCACTTCCAACATCCAAAGCACTTATGGTTGGAATGAAGTTAAACTCATCGGCAGAATATGCATTTATGTTTAAACTGACGAATAAGTTGTTTAAATCTGTATTAGCTGTTCCTAAATCTAGAGGAACAGGAAAATAGCCTCCAGGGTAATAATCATAAGAAAGATTTATTCCTTGATTATCAAAAGATCTATCAGTAATATTTAAAGTTAAGTTAATCACCCATAAGACTTTTTTGGTAAACGTAATTTTTCCTTTATAAATCTGTTTTGTTGTATTTGCAGCAGGCAAAGCTTTTACCCAAAAATCCCAATTGAATTTACTGTTTCCAGGTATTATTCCAGCCAATAATGCTGGTTCATTAAATAGTATTGCTAGGCCAACAAAGGCGAGATCATTTATCGTTCCAAGAATTGGAATATACTGAATTAAAATATCTGTTAGTAAACCTGCCTTTACTTCACCACTTAAAGAAAATAGAATATCTTCTGGGTTTATAATTTGTGGGGTTGCGCAATGGTTGCCATTACTTATTGCTATGTTTCTTGTTAGCTGAGGATATCCTTTGTTTTCTAGTTCATTCTGCCAACTGTTATGAAGACTATTATTTAAGTTAAAACTACTATTAATATTATTAGCAAGTAATTGCTTTGTTCCAGGAGCATTAAATACAGCTTCAATATCTTCAATAGAAATTGCACCACCATTGTTAACAGGTAAGTTAAAATCGCCCAAAGGAGTACTCACAAATTGGTCTATCATATGACGAGCAAAAAATTGAATTCCAATTGGGATGTTGGCTCCTTGATGAGGCGCATCATGACTAATGTATAATTTGGCATCATGATTTAAATTAACATTACTTTCCATATCTGCCAATGCATAACGTGCTATAACACCTCCCATACTTTGCCCTAAAACCACGTTTTGCTCGTTAGTGGTTTTCACACTATTTACCCAAGTAATAATATCTTCTAATAATAAAGCATTACGCTGCAAAAAATCTCTACCTTGATCCCAATTTACATAAATAATATCATAGCTACCTATTTCTACTCCTAAATTGCCTGCACCAATTGTTGATTCATCTAAAAAATCCTGAATATCACTTTCTCCCAAGGGGTTTTCAACACCTAACAACCCAGAATCAAATCCTTCGGCAACAATAAGTGGTTTGGTAATTCCATCTTCACAGTCGTTACCTGTTCTATAATCAATTTGTAAGGTAGCAGTATTGGCTATACCTAGATATGTTTGCGTACCAACAAATTCTACTTCGTCAATCCCAAAAACATCCAAATCACAGGGCTCATTTATGGTTCGTCGTTCATTTGACTGAACTGTTGGTACAGTGGCATCAATTTGAAGTTTACTATGGCTGTATAGTACTTGATTATTCGTCAATGTTAATTTATAAGTCCAATCATAAATATCTGCTTGACTATAAGATATCGTTTTAGATTGCCCAAAAGTCATAGTCTGATAGCCATTACCATCATCAAAGTCTATGGCTATGCTTTGTATGCTTGAGGCTTGGTTTGTGTACCATAAGCTACTTGGCAATTTTACATCAAGTGTTAAACTATTGTATTTTAAAATTGGAGATGCAATGGCAAAAACTTGTTTGGTTTCATAAGGGTTTTGCCATACACCATTAACATATTTGTCGTAAAGTTTGTTATTGTTAATGGTAATTAAATTTGGAGAGGCATTGTCCTTAAATTTACTATATTTATAATATAATCCACTCAAAACAATGGTATTGGGCTGTCTTAAATTATCCCAATTGGTTTTAAAAATGGTTGGGCTAATTAAGCCAGTTACATTGGTTTGCACTCTAGCCATTAATAATGTATTATAAATTGAGGTGTAAGTACCACGATGCACAAAATTATCATTGGTCAGAGTGCCATTAAAAGCTGATAGTTCTGCAAATTCCATGGCATAATCTACTAACAGTTTGTGAGGGACTTTAGTCTTATCAATTCCTGCAAAGGTGCTGTTAATTTGGGTTTCATAAGCAGTGCTTACGGTTTGGGCATTTGTTGTGTTAATTGTAAAAAGTAGTGCAATAAAAATTGCAAACGTGCAAAAAGTGTTTTTAAATTTCATAATTTTGAGCAGTTGAAAGGTTATACATTAATTTATTTAGTGTTTAACTAATTGAACCGTTTTGTTGGCGCAAAACGGTTCTTATTTTTTATTGAGTAAATCTCACATCAAAACGTCCTTCACGTATTTCATGCAAATCTCCATTATAATCTAAAATATCAAAAAAGAAAGTTCCAGAAACAATATTGTTGTCAAAATCCAATTTTGTAATTGTTAATTCTCCTGTGTGTATCTGTGTTGTATAGGTTATATTTGCAGCATAAGAATATACGCCATTTGCATTTTCAGGTGTGTTTTCAAAAAGAGCATAAGTTTGACCTTGTTGTATTTCTAAATCATTGGTTCCAATAGCAATGGTAATTCGGTTATTCATTTCATCTCTTTTATTAGCTTGTAATGAAAAATAGTATCCTCCGTTTACAAACTGGTAAACACAATCTAAAGGGTTTTGTCCACTTCCTGGTAAAAATGGTTCTCCATCCAACAAACAACCAAAAGTTTGTTCTCCGGTTTGCGTAGCTGGAGGCAGTTGGTCTATTGGGTTAGTGTTGTTGTCGTCATCATTCTTGCAGCAACTTACTGTAAGTGCAAGGATTAAAAATAAAAGTAGGTGTTTCATAATGAAATTTTTTTGTTTAAAATTAAAGTCTCTACCATTACCAAACAATACGTGACTCTACGTATTTTATATTAATTTTGTACTGTATTTAGAGTTAAGCATTTTATATGGTTAACTTGTTATGAACCGTTTTGTTGGCACAAAGCGGTTCTGTTTTTTATATTCAAATTATTAGAGTACAATTCAATAAAATGAATTGCATCACATATCAACACAGTTATTTTTAAAAAAGGGAGAATTTAGATAATTACAAACTATAATTATCTTGTAAAGTCGCAGAAATGTTTTTACAGAAGTAAATTTAATAAAAAAAAAAATGTAAACTACAAAAAAATCTTACAAAAAATTAAAGTTTTTTATTCCTCTAATATTTTATAATCCTCAACAGGTTTTTCAACTCTGCCAAATAATTTCTCTTTCCAGTTTGTCCATTTGTATTTTTTTGCAAACACAAACAACACTAATGGAAATATGATAAATACTGGCAAAAACACATCAATAAAACCAGCTTCTGTTGGTTCGGAAACATCTTTAAAAATAGAATGTGTCTGAAAGGCTGTCCAATCTGCTGTCACCAATAAGGCTGTAAACAAATTATTTGCTAAATGAAAGCCTAAAGCCAGCTCCAAACCATCATCCATTAAAGTCATGATACCAAACAATAATCCAGTACTTATATAATAAACCAATAAAATATATCCCAATTTTTCAATTTCTGGATTAGCAATGTGCAATAATCCAAATATTACAGATGTGACAAAAAGCGGAACCCATTTGTTCTTTGCTAAAATACCAATCCCTTGCATTAAATAACCTCTAAAAAAGTATTCTTCAAAACTGGTTTGTAAAGGCACTAAAATAACTGCAATCACACATAATATTAAAAAAGGTTGCAAGTTGAAGTTGCTCTGATAATGTTCAGGATTAGAAAAATAATCAACAGCTATGAGTGATGATGAAATGATTCCCCAAAAAATCAAGGCAAACCAAAAACGACTCCAATCAATTTTATCTCTGCTTGTTGTTAATTGTTTAAACGACTGTTTATGTAAAAATTTGGCAATCAGTAGTAAGAATAACAATCCTCCAGCAAATGGCAATAGTAAAAACACTAAATTGAGGTTAGGTTCAAACAAGGTCATTAAATAATTGGTGTCTTCCAATTTGGACATATCTGCAGATCCATCAAAGGTTTTCATAAATACTGCCAATAAATGCGGCATAGAAAACACAAATATTCCCGCAATTGCTACACCAATTCCAATAAGGTATCTCCAATAATCGTGCAACACATTATACGCAGAGGCTATATACATATCATTATAAATTTAGGTTCCAAACTAGGTTATTATCATAGCGCAATGTACCATTTTTTACTTGTAATGGCGAATCAAAATTATTGGTAAACAAAGCTCCTGTTCCCAAACCTTGAGGCATGGTATTATTTAGAGTAAACGTCCATTGCGCAATAGCATTCAAGCCAATATTACTTTCTAAGGCACTTGTAATCCACCATCCAATATTTTGATTATTTGCCAAGTTTATCCATTGCTGTGTTCCAGACCATCCACCAATAAAACTTGGCTTTAAAATGATGTATTGCGGATTTATGGTTTGTAGCAAATTTGCTTTTTCTGTTACATCAAATACACCAATTAATTCTTCATCTAAAGCAATTGGTAAAGGTGTTTGCTCGCAAAGATTTGCCATCTCATCCATTTGTCTTTGCTTGATAGGTTGCTCTATGGAATGAAGTTGAAGTTCAGAAAGTCGTTTGAGTTTCTCTAGAGCTTCTTCAGGCTTAAATGCACCATTAGCATCAACACGTAGTTCGATGTCAAATGCTGAAAATTCTTTCCTAATGGATTTCAATAATGCGATTTCTGTATCAAAATCAATAGCACCAATTTTTAATTTGATACAGCTGAATCCTAGTTTGATTTTATCTTTTATTTGAGCACTCATAAACTCTGGCGTTCCCATCCAAATCAAACCATTGATTGGTATGGAAGCTTTCCCTTCTGTAAATGCTGAAGGAAATAATTCAAATGGATTTTTGCTTTCAAGAGATTTAAAAGCCATTTCCAATCCGAATTGAATGCTTGGTAGTTCGACAAGTTCACTGTAAAGTTTATCTAGACCTAAATGAATGTTGTTGCAAGTCCAGTTAAGTTTGTCTTCGTAATCTGGTCTGTCATCAATACTCAATCCTCTTAAAATGCCACACTCTCCTATTCCAGTCTTACCATCCTGCTCGAGAATGATAAACCAAGTTTCCTTTTGAGTGAGCACACCTCTTGAGGTGCCACTAGGTCGTTTAAAATTTAAAATGTACTTTTTGTAAGTGGCTTTCATTAAAGTTCAATAGAATCGCCAATATCAAGTAGCATTAAATCTTTACCTTGCTCAAAGAATTTTCGTTTTGCCATTTCGTGATCAATCTCAATATAGCCAAAAGTATCAAAATGGTAACCTAATATTTTGTCGCATTTAACAAAATCACTCGCCAAAATAGCATCTTCAATTCCCATTGTGAAATTATCACCTATTGGTAAAATTGCTAAATCTAATCTGGTATGCATTGGAATTAATTTCATATCCATTGTTAAGGCTGTGTCTCCAGCTATATAAATGGTTTTACGTTCTCCTTCAATAATAAAACCTCCAGGTTGTCCTCCATATTTACCATCAGGAAATGATGATGTATGAATAGCATTAACGTACTTGAGTTTGCCAAATTCAAAATCCCAATTACCACCATGGTTCATTGGGTGACCTTCCAAACCTTTAGCCTGAAAATAATTCACAATTTCAAAATTAGAAATAATCGTGGCTTCTGTTCTTTTTGCAATGGTTTCAACATCCAAAATATGGTCTTGATGTGCATGCGTTACCAAAATGTAATCTGCATCCAATTCGTTAACATCTATGCTTGACGCTTTTGGGTTACCTGAAATAAAAGGATCTACCAAAATTATAACGTCTTCTATTTCAATAGATAAACTAGCGTGTCCTAAAAAAGTAATTCGCATTTTTTGATGGTTTAAAATTACCTTATGAATTTACAAAAAAGTCATTACATTCCGTTATAAATAAATCCTAAACCTAATAAAATTGATAGAAAAAAAGTAGAAAGTGCTAAGACCTTTAATTGTGAGTCTAAGAGCTTAGGCTCCTTTGCCCTAAACACATACTGCAAATGCTTTATAATTGGTATAAAGGCAATAAAAAACAAAATGCTTGCAAAAGACCTATAATATAAAACACCGAAAGCCAGACCCAAAACAAGAGCAGATATTATTAAAAATGCATGATATCGTTTGGCTTTCTTTAAACCAAATTTAACAGCAACTGTAATTTTATTTGATTCGGCATCTGAATCTAAATCTCGCATATTATTAAGGTTCAAAACACCTGCACTCAATAAACCAATTATACAAGCAGGAAATATTAGTACATGTTCCAAACTTCTAGCAAACAAAAAATAAGAACCCATGACACTAAGAATACCAAAAAACAAGAATACCATTAGGTCACCCAAAGATCTATAACCATAAGCAGATTCTCCGATAGTATATTTTAAGGCAGCATAAACTGAGATCCCTCCAAGAACAATAAACAACAAAGAATATAAAAAATTACGAGAGCCAAAAGCCGTGTAAATCAAGGATAACACTAAAAAAATAACAATGAGAATATTTATTTTAATAGCATCAAACATTTCATCTGCAGTAATTTTTCCACTTTGCACTGCTCGCTCTGGACCAATTCTACGTTCATTATCAGTACCTTTTACGCCATCACCATAATCGTTAGCAAGGTTAGAAAGTATTTGAAATCCTAAGGTTACAAGTATTGCCAATATAAAAATTGTGATATTGAAATAACCGTTGTAATAAGCGATACAACCACCAACAATAATTCCCGAAACTGATAATGGCAATGTTCTTAACCTGAACGCAGAAAGCCAAAGTTTAAGTCTATCCATAAATTAAGGAATCCATTTTTTTACAAAATTAGGCTTTCGTTTTTCTAAAAAAGCGTTACGTCCTTCAATGGCTTCATCTGTCATATAAGCCAATCGTGTAGCCTCTCCAGCAAATACTTGTTGTCCTACCATACCATCGTCTGTAAGATTCATAGCAAATTTGAGCATTTTTATTGAAGTTGGTGATTTTGCTAAAATCTCTTGAGCCCAAACATAAGCGGTATTTTCAAGTTCGTCATGAGGAATCACCGCATTGACCATTCCCATTTCATAAGCTTCTTGTGCTGAGTAATTTCTTCCTAGAAAGAAAATTTCCCTAGCTATTTTTTGCCCAACCATTTTTGCTAAGTATGCAGAACCATAACCACCATCAAAACTGGTAACATCTGCATCGGTTTGTTTAAAAATAGCGTGTTCTTTGCTTGCCAAAGTTAAATCACATACCACATGAAGGCTATGTCCACCACCAACTGCCCAACCAGGAACCACAGCAATAACTGCTTTAGGCATGAATCTGATTAAACGTTGAACTTCTAAGATATTTAAACGATGGTAACCATCTTCACCAACATAACCTTGATGACCTCTAGCTTTTTGGTCACCTCCAGAACAAAAAGAATAAACTCCATCTTTGGTTGAAGGTCCTTCTGCACTTAACAATACTACTCCAATACTTGTATCTTCATTAGCATCATAAAATGCGTCGTATAATTCACTTGTAGTTTTAGGTCTAAAGGCGTTACGAACATCTGGTCTATTGAAAGCAATTCGAGCAACACCACTACATTTTTTATAAGTAATGTCTTCGTATTTTTTGACTTCAACCCAATTAATTGTACTCATAAATTATTCTATTTGCTTCAAAAATAATGTTTTCGAGTTATTTTATTCGGTTTTAATTAAATAAATTCCGTCTTCTCTAATCTCAATAGAACGTTGCTTGTAAAGACTACCAACTGCTTTTTTAAAGCTTTTTTTGCTCATCTGTAGTTCTGATTTTATTTTCTCAGGATCAGATTTGTCTGTTAATGGCAAAAAGCCACTGTTATCCTGCAATTCATCTAAAATACGCTGAGCATTAGGCTCAATATTTCTATAGCCAATTTGTCCTAAAGAAATATCTAATTTATTTCCTGGACGAATTTTCTTTACTACACCTTTAAGTTTATCGCCAACACTTAAATCTATGAAAATGTTGTCGTTATAAATTAAACCAAGATGTTTTTTGTTTACAATAACATTCATTCCAAGTTCTGAAGGATGTGAGACTATTAAATCTACCTCATCAAACTCAGAAACCGTTAATTCTTTATTGTCTAAAAAATGATTTGTTTTACTTGAAGCAACAAGTCTATTGGTTTCTTCATCTAAATAACAATAGACAAGATACCAACCTCCTTTTTTCATTTTAAAGGCTTGTTCTTTAAAAGGGCAGAACAGTTCTTTCATCATTCCCCAATCTAGAAATGCACCAATGCTAGTTACTGCATTACAGCGTAGCAAAGCAAATTCGCCTTTGGTGATAAAAGGTTTGTCTGTAACTGCCACAAGACGTTCTTCGTTATCTAGATAGACAAATACATCAAGTTTATCATAAATTTTAAAACTTTCAGGTTTGTATCTGTTAGGCAATAGTACTTCATTTCCTTCGTCATCACCTAAAAATAATCCTGGTTCTTTTTCTCGAAGTATTTCAAGTACATTATATTCTCCAATGTTTATCATGCTGCAAATGTAGGACAATATAAGTCATAAAAAAAGCGCCACTTAATTAAGTGGCGCAACGTAAATCAGAATTGAAAATTCACTTCTAATACGCAGACTCTTTGCCAAAATGCTTAGTCAATAAATAGTATACAACAGCACGATACTTGTTACGGTTTGACTGTCCATATTGATCCATAACTTTTGCAATACCTTTGTCTAATTCTGGGCTATCTTTTAAACCTAATTTTTTAATTAGGAAGTTATTTTTTACTGTTGCTAATTCTGAGGCATCAGATCCTGAAACAGTTGAAGCATCAGCATTGTAAATTGATGGTCCGCAACCAATGGTTACTTTTGTAAGTAAATCCATATCTGCTTTAACGCCACATTTATCTTTTAAATCTGCTGCATACTTAGCAATTAATTCGTCTCTTTTACTCATTTTTTTTATTTTTTATGTATAGGTTTAATCTGAACACTCTGTTCAATCTATAAGACACCATAAATATAAAAAAGTCACAATCAATTATTTAATAAATTTAAAATAATTTAAAAGAACTTCATCATTTACTGTTGAAGGTGTAAAAATTTCTAAAAGTTTTTGTGATTTACTTGTTTCAAAAAAATCTTTTAAACCAATTGATAAACTATCTGATGAATTTGCACTTGAATATTCAAAACCATACATCTCACACAACTGCTTAGCAGATAAATTGTGCTTGGTTTCAAAAAATGTATCAAAATTGTCGGTGTTTTTATGTCCTGGGAGAATTCTAAAAATACCTCCTCCTCCATTATTTATAACGATAACTCTGAAACTTTTTGGTATGTAATTATTCCATAAGGCATTACTATCATAGAAAAAGCTTAAATCTCCAGTAATAAACGTTGTTTGTTTTTTGCTCACAACAGCACAACCTATAGCCGTACTAGTACTACCATCTATTCCGCTAGTGCCTCTGTTGCAATAAATTTCAAGAGATTTGCTTAGGCTAAACAATTGTGCATAACGAACCGTTGCGCTATTTGCCAATTGCAAAATGGTATGCTTTGGGATGGCTTTTAACACTGTTTCAAACACTTTCAAATCTGAAAAAGGAATGGTTTCCAAATAAGCTTTATGTTTATTGCTTCTAAGTTTTTTTATGGTTTTCCAAAATTCATGATAATCACTTTTAGTGACATGTGTAACGCGCTCAAAAAAATCAGAAAAGAATTGATTTGGTGATGTTTTGAGATGATAATCTAAACAGAAAAACGTGTCATTTGCTTTACGTTCATCAATATGCCAATGGTATTTAGGTTTATATTGACGTAAAAAGGCTTTGATCTTTTTGGAGACAATCATACCACCAAACGTGATTAATATTTCTGGTTGCAAGTCTTTAAATTCCTTATCTGTTAATGGAGCAATTATTTTATCGATACTCGGAAAAAAATCAGAATGATGTAAGTTGGATGTTGTTTCAGTAAACACAATAACACTTTCATCTTCAGCTAATTCGTCCAACCACTTTTGCTCAATACTATTAGGCGTATTAATTCCAACCACAACCATTTTTTTGGTTGCATTGTACCATTGATCAACCAAATCATTGAGTAGCCTATCATCTATCTTTTTCGATTTTACAACAACGTCCTCTGTTTTTGGATTAACAGATAATTTATCAACCATCTCATAAAGAGGTTCATCAAAAGGAACATTAATATGGACAGGTCCTTTTTTATAAATAGCAGTATTTATAGCTTCATTAATATCTGATTCATTTTGCTTTTGGATACCTTGTTGCAAGCCAAAAAGTCGTTCTAGTTTATTTTCCAGGCTTTTTAATATGGCTGGCTCTTCATCTTGACTAAAACCATTTATATCTCTCATATCTTGCTTCAAATTGGCTGAAAATAAAATATGATTCTGAAAAACGTTCTCTTGGTTAATGGTTTGCCCATCACCAACATTTATTAAATGTTCTGGTCTATCTGCACTTAAAACAACCAAAGGAATATCGCTGTAAAACGCTTCAGCAATAGCTGGATAATAATTGAGCAATGCACTACCTGAAGTACACACTAAGGCTACTGGTTTTTGTATTTGTTGAGCAATTCCCAATGCAAAAAAAGCAGCGCAACGTTCATCAACGATGCTATAACACTTAAAAAAAGAATCATTAGTAAAACCAATGGTTAATGGTGCATTTCTACTTCCTGGAGAGATAACAATGTGCTCAATGCTTTTTGCTTTACAAAGCTGAATGACAGTCTGAGCTAAGGGGATTTTTGAATACTTCATCTATGCAATAATCAACAAACAATATTAAATAATTGTTTCAATTGATTGATATTACTCATTTTTTTAATGCCCTTTATGGGCTTTTATATAATTGTCAAAGATATAAAATTGAAACTATTTTATTAAGCCAAACTTATGACAAAACACTTTTTATAGTATGCATTTTTGAAATGGTTTCTTCCCACTCTTTTTCTGGGTTTGATGCTTGAGTAATCCCTCCACCAACATAAATTTTTACAATATTTTCTTTCAATTGCATACAGCGAAGATTTACAAATAAATGGGAAGCTCTTTTATTGTATGTAAATGCTCTATTTTCAATATTAAGCTTTCCTGTTCTAGGTTGCACCTTTACTTCTCTATTGAGTTCACCTAAAAAACCAGAATAAAATTCTCTATTGTAGTGCTCGTTATCTAAAATAAATTGCATGGCATCAATTTTAGGGAAACCACAAACTGCTGGAGTTGGATGCAAAGCATAGATGAGTTTTTGCAAGCCATTTTCGTGCTCACTCAATCTGCCTTTAATATCACTTTTTAGATGAAGTACATTTCCAGCTCTTATGGTTTCAGCATCTGAAACTTCTAAATGAGTTGTAAACGAATCTAAATTTGAAGTTATATAATCTACAACTATTTGTTGTTCATCTTGCTCCTTCTCCTTCCATCTCACATCCATAATACCTTCATAAGGTTGTGTTCCAGCCAATGCCATCGTAGAGAAATCATTGCCTTCAACCTCTAAAAGTGTTTCTGGTGTTGCTCCTAGCCAGAGTCCAACTTTTGGATGATACCAACAGTACACAAAAGCCGAATTATAAGTATGTAGCAGTCGTTTGAAAATTAAAAAAGGATCGGTTTTCACCTTATTTGTTTCAATCATTCTTGATAAAACAACTTTATCCAAATCACTATTTTCAATAGCTTTAATGCCTTTATTAACCAAAGTTATGTGTTCTTCTTTATTGCCAACAGGAATATCTTTCAACATTTCAAAATCATCAAGAAACACATCATCTTCCGTCATCAATGTTTTAGACATGCTCAAAGGAATCAATAATGTATCTTTTCTAATATCAAAAGGAGAAAATACAAAGCCACTTTCTGAGTAGTCTTCAATTTTATGCAGTGCTTGATCCTTTTGCAATAAGGCTCTTATTTGAAACGACTTAGGCTTACTGTAAGCAACAAAGGGAAGT
>JAUIGO010000075.1 GCA_030429955.1 Bacteroidia bacterium | reverse complement strand
ACCATGAAAGGCGATTTCAATCTCGATGTCATTGCTAAAGTCATTATAGATGCAAATCCTGATTTTGTGGCACTTCAAGAAGTAGACTACAAAACCAATCGTGCTAAAACATATGATTTGGTGACCGAATTAGGTTGGCGAACAAAAATGGCACCTATTTATGCAAGAGCTATGCATTATGATGGTGGCGAATATGGTGAAGGTGTACTATCTAGACATACATTTTTAAACACAAGAAACGTTGCTTTGCCACACCTTCCTGATGACGAACCTCGTGCTGCTTTAGAAATCACAACGGTTTTACCATCTAATGATACCATTTCGTTTATCGGAACACACCTAGACCATTTAAAGCTAGACACCAACAAAATCATGCAAGCCAAAGAAATTAATAAGGTGTTTTCTAACAACACATATCCTACCATTTTGGCTGGCGATTTAAATGCGGAACCTAATAGTAATACCATGTCTATTTTGGAAAGCTTCTGGACAGCTTCTTATGATAAAACCAATCCGCAACCCACTTTTTCATCAGAAAATCCAACACAAAAAATAGACTATGTGTTGTTCCATCCAAAACATCGGTGGAAGGTTCTTGAAACCAAAGTGATTTGTGACACCATCGCTTCAGACCATTGTGCATATCTAGTCACGCTTCAACTTCTAGATTAAGTTTTTTCTATTTTAACACATCGTTATAAAATAAAAATGGCAAAATCGCTCAACTTTATGTAAATTGTACATTGATTTAAGTGATTTTGAAGTAACCTCAACCTCATGGCAACTCGTAATTACGAAGGCAAGAAATTTGACACTAATGACATCGACAAAATTGTTGATGCATTAACTGTTGAAGAAGCCTTACAAATTAACATTAATAACAAACCCTTTACAGTATCCATGAGAACTCCTGGAAATGATATAGACCTTGTTCGTGGTTTACTGCATGCCGAAGGCGTTATCAATAATATTGATTTAATTCCTGAAATTTCTTTGAAAAAGGAAAATGAAAAAGGGATTGTTACTATTGTCAATGTTAATATTCCTGAAGCAGAATTAGGAGAAGGTTACTCAAATAGTAGGAGTTTATTATCGGTTTCTTCATGTGGAATTTGTGGAAAAACAGAGTTAGGAGATTTAGCCTTTATTGGAAAAACCATTGACGATAACGACAAAATTGATATTGGACTCATTCATAATTTATTCAATAAAATGAATAATTTTCAGTTCGATTTTAGAAAATCTGGTGGTACACATGCAGCTGCAGCTTTTACTTTAAAAGGTAATTTGCTATGTGCTATGGAAGACATAGGAAGACACAATGCAGTTGACAAAATTGTTGGAAAACTAATTAATGATAAAAAGTTAAATGAAGCAAAAATCATGACAGTTAGTGGCAGAATTTCCTACGAAATTGTTATTAAATGCTTCAAAGCTCGAATCCCATTTTTAGCAGCAGTGTCAGCGCCTTCATCATTAGCTGTAGATTATGCTAAAGAATTAGGAATAACCTTGTTTGCCTTTTGTAGAGATGAAAGAGCCACTTGTTATTCCAATCCACAACGAACCAAAATACAATCAACCAACAACAAAGCAAGTTAATATATATGTCAGATAATTTAAGTGAATTATTAGGTAGAAAAGGCATCAAAGACAACCTCTTTGACAAACTTGGAAAATTAGCAAAGCCCGAAGGCACACCAAGTGAGGAAGCCATGGCTAAATTAGCAGACGAATTTCTCATTGGTAAAGCCAATGCATTTGGAACAGCTAGTTTTTACGATTTTTTAAAACCAGAAAACAAAGGGAAAAAAGCATATGTGTGTAACGGAACTGCTTGCGTTTGTGCTGGTACACAAGAAAAAGTAATCGATTCGCTAAAAAGTAAATTTGATGCTGATGAAATTGGACATATGACTTGCTTAGGTCGTTGCCATGAAAATTCTGCATTTCATTATGATGGAAAAAATTATTCAGGAGATGCTATTTCTAATTTAGATTCAATAATAAGTTCTGAAAACACATTAAATAAAGACAGTTACAATGTAAAAGCAAATGGTAAGCAAATTTTAACCAAACCTTTTACAAATATTCAAGACTATTATCAGCCATTTTTAGAAGCGCTTAAAAGAGATTCACTTGATATTTTAGTAGAAATAAAAACCTCAAATGTAAGAGGTCGTGGAGGTGCAGGTTTCCCCAAAGGACTAAAATTAGAATTTTGTCGCAAAGAAAAAAGCGATGTAAAATTTATTATCTGTAATGCTGATGAAGGCGATCCTGGAGCTTTTTCAGATCGTTATTTATTAGAACATCAACCACATTCTGTTTTATTTGGAATGTTGATCTCTGGCTATGTGACACATGCAAAATATGGGATAGTATATATTCGTGCTGAATATCCAGAAGCCGTTACAATTGTGCAAAATGCCATTGATGAGATAAAAGCCGCTGGATTAACCGGAAAAAATATTAATGGTAGTGGGTTTGATTTTGAGTTTAAAATCATTCAAGCACAAGGTTCTTACATTTGTGGAGAAGAAACCGCTTTAATAAATTCTATTGAAGGACAACGCCCTGAAGTACGAGTTCGACCTCCTTTTCCAGCACAAAAAGGATTGTTCAATAAACCTACCATTGTAAATAATGTAGAAACCCTTGCCAACATGCACTACATTATGGAACATGGTGGAGCTAACTGGCAATCTATTGGAACAGAACGTTCGTCAGGAACTAAACTAATGTCATTAGATAGTTTTTTTAACCATCCAGGACTGTATGAAGTAGAAATGGGAACACCTTTATCTTATGTAATTAATGAACTTGGTGGTGGTTTCAAATCTGACGTCAAAGCAGTTCAAATTGGTGGACCGTTAGGTGGATTGATACCAATTTCAAAAATTGAGGATTTAACTGTTGATTTTGAATCCTTTTCAAAAAATGGATTTTTATTAGGTCATGCATCGGTTGTTTCTGTTCCTGCCGATTATCCAATTATGAAATTCATTGAACATCTATTCGATTTTGCAGCTTATGAAAGTTGCGGTAAATGTTTTCCTTGTAGATTAGGAACAAAACGAGGCCAAGAGTTAGCAGAAAAAGCATTGACCTCAGATTATAAAATAGACAAAAAACTATTTACTGATTTGTTAACCACTTTAGAGCAAGGCTCATTGTGTGCTCATGGTGGAGGAATTCCATTACCAGTTCGCAATGCATTACAGTATTTTGATGATGAATTAAGACAATATTTCAACTAGACGATTATGAGCAAAACAGCATATATAGACAATAAAGCATTTGAAATTAAGGAAGGTGAAACCATGCTTTCTTTTATTCGTCGTTACAAGGAAAAAAACTTAGTTCCTACACTATGCGACGCACCAAATTTAGACCCTTTTGGCTCCTGTAGAGTATGTAGTGTTGAAGTGGCTTTAGAAGCAAATGGACCAGTAAAAACCATGGCGTCTTGTCACTCTCCAGTCGCAGAAGGCCAATACATTTATACAAGTACTGAGGCAGTAAAAGCGCTTAGAAAAAATATTGTAGAATTGGTTCTAACCGATCATCCATTAGATTGTTTAACCTGTGAAGTAAATGGTAATTGTGAACTGCAAACTGTTGCTGCTCAAGTTGGCATTCGTGATGTACGTTATCCTGAAGGTGATAATCACCTTTACAGAATGAAAGATTTGAGTCATCCTTATATGACCTCAGATTTATCAAAATGTATTAACTGCTATCGCTGTGTAAGAGCTTGTGATGAAGTTCAAGGTGAGTTTGTATTAAGCATGTCTGGACGAGGATTCGATTCTAAAATCATCAAAGGTTTTGACACCTCATTCATGGACTCTGATTGTGTGAGTTGTGGTGCCTGCTCGCAAGCGTGTCCAACATCAGCAATTTCGGATGTATTCCAATCTAAAGCCATCCAAGCGACAGACACGACAAGAACCATTTGTACCTATTGTGGTGTAGGCTGTAATTTAGAAGTATCTACAAGTAATGGCGAAATATTAAGTATTCGTGCACCATATGATGCTGAAGTAAATCAAGGTCACACGTGTTTAAAAGGACGTTATGCCTTTAAATTTTACGACCATCCAGAGCGATTAAATTCTCCGATGATTAAAAGAAATGGCGAATTTGAAAAAGTGTCATGGGACGAAGTTTACGATTATATAACCAATAAATTAACTGGGTTTAAAAAAGAATTTGGTCCAGATTCTATGGCTGGAATTTCATCCTCACGTTGTACAAACGAAGAGAATTATCTAATGCAGAAATTTTTTAGAGCAGTTATTAATACTAATAATATTGATGGTTGTGCACGAGTGTGTCACTCTCCTACTGCGTTAGGAATGCAACGCACTTATGGTACAGGAGCTGCAACAAACTCCATTGACGATTTAAAAGACACCAATTGCATCATGGTTATTGGTGCCAATCCAACAGATGCACATCCTGTAACAGGAGCAAAACTGAAGCAGTTTGCCATGAAGTCAGATAATGTATCGATTGTGTTAGACCCAAGACGTACAGAATTAGCTCGATATGCTACACACCACATAGCTTTA
This sequence comes from Bacteroidia bacterium, assembly GCA_030429955.1. GTDB lineage: Bacteria > Bacteroidota > Bacteroidia > Flavobacteriales > Flavobacteriaceae > CAJQLB01. Next base: position 4,764 of record JAUIGO010000075.1, on the reverse strand, counting down.
AGACCAGGAACTAATGTAGCTGTACTCAACATGATGATGTACTACATTGTTTCAGAAGGCTTAGTTGATGAAACCTTTATTGAAAACAGAACTGAAGGCTTTGAAGACTTTAAAAAAGAATTGTTAGCTATTGATTTAGACCATATTGAGCAAATTTCTGGTGTTACTAGAGATGAAGTTCGCGCAGCAGCTATTGCCTATGCAACTGCTCCAAACGCTATGTCATTCCATGGCTTAGGAGTTACCGAACATTCGCAAGGAACATTTACGGTTATGCAAATTGCAGATTTAGCATTGATGACCGGAAATATTGGACGTCGTGGTGTTGGCGTCAACCCATTACGCGGTCAGAACAATGTGCAAGGATCAGCAGATATGGGAGTTCAACCTCATCAAGGTGCTGGTTATTTAGATGTGACCAATGACGAAGTCAATAATAAATACAATGAATTTTATGGTGTTGAAGTGCCAAAGCATATTGGTTATAAAATCCCTGAAATGTTTGATGCTGCTTTACAAGGCAAACTAAAAGCTATCTGGATTATTGGTGAAGATGTTGTTCAAACCGATCCTAATACTCAAAAAGTCATCAAAGCCCTTGAAGCAACCGATTTGGTGATTGTACAAGAACTGTTTATGACAGAAACTGCTAAATATGCCGATGTGATTTTACCAGGAGCTTCGTTCCTTGAAAAGTCAGGAACATTTACCAACGGTGAACGTCGTGTTCAAGCTGTACGTCAAGTGGTAGAACCTATTCCAGGCTCCAAACCAGATGGACAAATTATTGTGGATATTATGAACCGAATGGGTTATAATCAACCTGATTATACGCCTGACGGCATGTTGGAAGAAATCTCACAGATTGTACCTTTCTTTGCAGGAATCAAATGGGATCGATTAGGTATTAATGGCTTACAATGGCCAGTTGCTCCAGATGGCACTGACACTAAAATTCTGCATACTGTAGATTTTAAACGAGGGAAAGGTCTTTTTGAATTTAAAGCTTGGGAGGAAACTGTTGAGTTAACAGAACATGCTAAAGACTATCCATATATATTAACAACCAATCGTGAATTAGAACATTACAATTGTGGAGCTATGACACGCAGAACTGCCAATGAGCAAATATTACAAGATGACTATTTGATGATTCATCCTGACGATGCCAAAACACATTTAATTAATGATGGTGATTATGTTTGTTTAGAATCTCCAAGAGGTAAGGTTGATGTTAAAGCTCGAATAACCGACGAAGTAAAACAAGGTATTTTAAGTACTACCTTCCACTTCCCAGAAATTATGATCAACAATATTACAGGTGATGTTCATGACAGTGAAGCCATGTGTCCCGAATATAAAGTTGTTGCCGTAAGAATTAGAAAAAGTAAAGGCAAATACAAAAAAGAACTTGTTTAATAAAAAAAGCCTCATCGTTTGATGAGGCTTTTTTTTGCTTTATATTCTGGAACATTCCAAAATTTATTTCTTACTCTTTAATACTCAACCGCATACTATCTGTATTTGATTTGTTTTCAAGCAATTAGGCGCTATTACTTAAAATAGCAATATACAATTAATGTATTTCATCGATATTTTTTGCATTTCATGGATGTTTTTTAAATGTTTTTGATATATTTGTCCAAATATTTCTAAACCCCATTTAAGAAATAACTTACTTATGAAAACAAAATCTGCGCTATTAACCTTAATGTTATTATACTCTATAACATTAATTTCACAAACGACAATCTTTACTTCTGGACAAAACTGGAAATATTTAGATGATGGAAGTAATCAAGGAACTGCATGGTATGAAACTGGATTTGATGACTCTTCTTGGTCTTCTGGATCTGCAGAATTAGGATTCGGCGAAGGAGATGAAGCCACAATTTTAGCTGATGTCAATCAAATCACAAATTATTTCAGAAAAACGATAACTGTAACAGCCACAGAAGTAGCATATACAACTCTTTTACTGGAAGCCATTCGAGATGATGGAATGGTTGTCTATATAAATGGTGTTGAAGTTTGGCGTGACTATATGCCTGCAGGAACGATTAATTATAATACACCTGCAACAACCCATGTGCCAGACGATGGTGCTGTTTGGCAATCAACCACAATAGCTAACCCATTAGTAATTGGAACTAATGTAATTGCTGTTGAAATTCATCAAAATAACGCAACAAGTTCTGATGTTAGCTTTGATTTCAGAATATCAGGAAATAATCCTTCTGGAAATGAGGTAGTTATTGAAAATGCCTTTTGGAAATATTTGGATGATGGAAGTAATCAAGGTTCTGCTTGGCATAGTACAGGATTCAATGACTCTTCTTGGTCATCTGGATATGCCGAATTAGGATTTGGTGAAGGTGACGAAGCCACAACCATTTCTGATACTGATCAAATTACAAACTACTTCAGAAAAACAATAGAAATAAACGCTTCTCAAGCTGCTTTTACAACACTCTTGTTAGAAGCTATTCGAGACGATGGAATCGTAGTTTATATAAATGATGTTGAAGTTTGGAGAGACAATATGCCAGCTGGAACAATAACTTACAATACTGCTGCTAGTGGAGCAGCATCAGATGATGGGCAAAATTGGCAATCAACAACGATTCCTAATTCATTAGTGGTTGGAACAAATGTTATCGCTGTTGAAATACATCAAAATAACACTACAAGCTCTGATGTTAGTTTTAATTTCAGGTTATCAGAATATGTTCCTACTGGAACTGTTATAGTTGCCGAAGACGCCAATTGGAAGTACCTTGACAATGGTTCAGATCAAGGAACTTCATGGTATGGCACTGGGTATAATGATTCATCATGGTCTTCTGGTAATGCAATGCTAGGTTATGGAACAATAACTGGAGGAACCATTACAACAACTGTTGGTTATGGCCCAGACCCTAATAATAAATACCCAACAACTTATTTTAGAAAAACGTTTAATGTTACAAACCCAAGTGATTATGATTATTTATTGCTAGAGGCTGTTCGTGATGATGCCATGGCTGTTTATTTAAATGGCAGTCTTGTTTGGTCAGATAATTTACCTGAATCATGGGATTATCAAACATATTCAACAGCAACAATTGGAAACAATGATGAATCCGCTTGGATTACTAAAGCTGTTTCAAATTCTCTAGTAGCTGGAACAAATGTTGTAGCTGTTGAAATTCATCAAGTTAACGCAACAAGTTCCGATGTTAGTTTCAATTTTAGACTAACAGGTAAAATTGCAGGTGCCGCTACTGTAGAAAGAGGTCCTTATTTACAAAAAGGAAGTTCTTCAAGTGTTGTAGTTAAATGGAGGACAGACGTACCTACAGAATCAATTGTCAATTTTGGAACTAGTTTAGGAAACTTAAATCAAAATACTAGTGATTTATCGCCAAAAACAGAACATGAAATAGAAATTACTGGTTTAACTTCCGATACAAAATATTACTATGATATTGCAAATAGCTCTGGAGTAATTGTTTCTGAATCTAGCGATCAATATTTTAAAACACACCCAACAATTGGAACAGTACAACCATATACATTCTGGATATTAGGTGATGCTGGAACTGCTAATAGCAATCAAAGAGCAGTTCGTGACGCCTATTACAATTACATTGGATCTAACCATACAGATGGCATGTTATTTCTTGGAGATAATGCCTATGATAGTGGAACAGATTCTGAGTACCAAGATGCTATGTTTGAAAACATGTATGAGAATAAATTAAAAAACTCTATATCATGGTCTACATTGGGAAATCATGATGGTTATAGTGCAGATTCCAATTCCCAAACTGGACCTTATTATGACATATTTACGTTTCCAACTGCTGGAGAATCTGGTGGAATAGCTTCTGGAACAGAAGCTTATTATTCTTTCGATTATGGTAATATTCATTTTATAATTCTTGATTCCTATGAAACAGATCGCTCAGTTAATAGCGCCATGTACAATTGGGCAGAAAGTGACATCCAAAACACTGCACAAAATTGGATAGTTGCTATTTGGCATCATCCACCATACACTAAAGGTTCTCATGATTCAGACAACACTTCAGATTCAGGCGGAGCAATGCGTGATATGAGAGAAAACTTTCAACCTATGCTAGAAGATAATGGTGTAGATTTAGTGCTTTCTGGTCATAGTCATTCTTACGAAAGATCCTATTTCCTTAATGGGCATTACGGTGTTTCAAGCACATTCAACATAAACACAATGACAGTTGGTGCAAATGGAAAATTATCTGGAAAAGCAGATACTGCTGACGGAGCTTACTCAAAACCAAATTCATCTCCTGATGGTGCAGTATACATCACAACAGGTTCTGCTGGAAAAATTTCCGGAGGCAGTTTAAACCACAATGCGATGTATGCATCACTTAATCAATTAGGATCATGTGTTTTAGAGGTTAATGGAAACACATTAGATGTGAAATTTATTCGTGAAACTGGTGCAATTGGTGATTATTTCACTATACAAAAAGACTGTGTTCAACCTGCTGCTCCAACTGGACTGGAGTGCTGGGAGACCGCTACATTCAACGACACGACCTGTACTTGGGACGTGACCGGAACACAGCCTGCTGCTCCAACTGGACTGGAGTGCTGGGAGACCGCTACATTCAACGACACGACCTGTACTTGGGACGTGACCGGAACACAGCCTGCTGCTCCAACTGGACTGGAGTGCTGGGAGACCGCTACATTCAACGACACGACCTGTACTTGGGACGTGACCGGAACACAGCC
>JAUIGO010000074.1 GCA_030429955.1 Bacteroidia bacterium | reverse complement strand
TCATCGCTTAACTTAATCTTATTCTTCTCTTTTGTTCTTTCTGATTAATACTTAAATTTAGTGAATTACAAACTTAAGTCGTTTAACTTCTGATATAAACAATTAAAAAAGTTGATATCATTAAAATTAAACGAATTTCAAAAATATTCATTTTTATGGTCGTCAAATTCCTCCCAAATTTACTAGTATTGCACTTCTAAATTCACAGCATGATCAAACGCACCAAAACTTCCATTTCAAAATGCATATTGCATCGCATTGGCAACGATGAATTACTTTGGATCGCATTAAATGGAGAATAGCACAAGCCACAACAACATTTAAATCAATTGCTTTAATTAGCTTTTCATTAGAATGAGTTGTACATTTATATAATGCAACAAATCATTCTCTAATAACCATTCTAAAATATTTAAGAATTTGAAAAAAATTTACTGCTTAATCTTAATCCTTTTTTTTTCTTGTGGAACGCAACAAAGTTTTGACAAAAACAGTGATTCTTCTAAAGATATTGAAAAAGTAAAACCTACTCCTTTTATTCCAAGAAAAAAACTTTTAAAAAACGGAATTGTTGTTCCTACAAAATCATCATATAAATCAAGATATTACTCAATGCTACCATATTTATACTTTAATGGAAGAGGTGATTTTAAAAGTATAAAAGGTGACTATATAAGCTTAGCTCACCCTAATCATAAAGAGGTAAATATTATGTGTGGATTTTGGAGTAAATATGGTGAGCATAAAAATATTCTTTTAGCGCAGGTTTGGGTTGAAGGCTATAATCAAAAAATGTTAGATACATTAACAATACAAGTTAAATCAAGTAAACACGGAACACTAAAATTAACACCTAAAAAAAGAAATAATTATCGATATTCAATATTTGAGGAAAGACTCTATACAACAGAAATAACTTTAGATAAAAAAACAGATATCCTTAAAAAAGTTTATGATGATGTAATAACAATTTTTGTTGGTGGATATAAATATGAATTCTTAAATCCTGAACTAATACTCGATTAAAAATTTCTCAACAATGTATAATTTATTACTTCCGATTTTTATAAAAATTCCATTTTTTATTGTATTCAAAATCCTCCCAAATTTACTAGTATTGCACTTCTAAATTTTACACATGATCAAACGCACCAAAGCTTCCATTTCAAAATGTATATTGCATAAAGTTGGTAACAAGTTCAACAGCACAAAAAACAACTTTTCTGAGCAACCCATAGATTTTGATGAAGCCAGTTACGACCTAATTTTACCTTATTTATTGCGTCCATTTGGTAATGTAGCAGAAAGTTACCGTTTTAACCATCACTCCAACTTGGCACTCAATGAAATAAACAGTTATGCCACGCAATTACTCAATGACGATACAGACTTTGTAGACATTTCAAAACACATCGTTACGCATTTGTTTGAGCAATCGGATTCGGTACACATAAAAACTGGTGATGTGATTGTATGCTTGTTTCACGACATAGAATACGAAGATTACACCACTGATGCTGTTGGTATTTTTAAAGTAGAAAACAAGTCGCATTTTTTTCAAACCTATTTAGAGAACAATAGCTACGATTTGTTTGTTCAAAAAGGGATTCAAACCAAAAAAGTAGATAAAGGTTGCCTCATTTTAAATGCTGCTGATGGCGAAGGCAAAATTGTGTTGAGTGTAGATAACAATAACTACGATGCACAATATTGGATTAAAAAATTCTTAAACATTAAGTATCCAGACGATGCCAACCAACACACCAAAAATTACATTGAGATGTGTAGAGAATTCTCTAAAGAAGTCATGCAACCACAATTTGGTATGCAAGAGCAGAGTGTGTTTTTAGCCAAAACGGTCGACTTTTTTAAAGAAAACGAAGTGGTAAACATTGAAGCTTTTAAAGAAGATGTTTTTGAAGAAAAGGAAGACCACATACAACTCTTTGAAGATTATAAAAAAACCTACGAAAGCGACCATAATGTAGTGATTAGAAATCAGTTTGATGTCTCTGAAGTGGTGTTGAAAAAGCAAAAGCAAAAGATAAAAACAGAAATAAAGCTAGACACCAACATTCAAATAAAATTGGATGTGGATGCTCCTGATGCTTCCGCCGAATATTTAGAACGCGGTTACGACGAAGAAAAGAAAATGCATTTTTACAAGGTGTATTTTAATGCAGAAGGATGATTTTTTAAGACCTCAGCCTCAAAAAGTTGAGAAAAATGTTTCAGTAATTTTTCTTTAACCTCAGCTTCGTCAACCTTGGCCTTACCAAGTTCAACATTTAATGATGTGACTGCCTTACCACGAATACCACATGGAATCATTAAATCAAAATAACCCAAATTGGCATTAACATTCAAAGCAAATCCATGCATGGTTACCCAACGGCTTGCACGAACTCCCATGGCACAAATTTTACGTGCAAAAGGTGTTCCGACATCTAACCAAACACCAGTTTCGCCAGGACTGCGCTCAGCTTTCAAACCATACTCATCAAGAGTAAGAATGATCATTTCTTCCAAAAACCGAAGGTATTTATGGATATCTGTAAAAAAATTATCCAAATCCAAAATGGGATAACCTACAATTTGTCCAGGACCATGATACGTAATATCTCCTCCTCTATTCACTTTATAAAACGTGGCTTCTTTTTCGGCTAGTTGTTTTTCATCAACTAATAAATTACTCATGTCACCACTTTTTCCTAAAGTGTACACGTGAGGATGCTCTACAAACAAAAAGTAGTTTTTCGTTTCAAGGTTTAGTTCCTCTCTTCTGTTTTTAATCTTAGTATCTAGAATACCTTTAAACAGCTTTTCTTGATAATCCCAAGTTTGTTTATAGTCTTTGTATCCTAAGTCTTGCAGTTCTACTTTCTTATTCATAGACTACAAAATTACGACATTTAATATTAAAATTGATGATGCTTTAGATTCCTATCGTTCTGGATTATTCAAAATAACCAAGGCAGCAATAACACCTGGAACCCAACCGCAAAGCCAAAGCAGAAAGACAATAAAAATAGAACCACAGCCTTTATCTATGACTGATAGTGGTGGAAAAAAGATGGCTAGTAAAACTCTCCAAAAACTCATTTAATTTGATTTTAATTGATGATTGATGAAAATCTTCAAAACTAAAGTTTTGAAAACCTTTTAAAATTGTCATTCCCGAAAATTCGGGAAGATTACCTATGTGACGTTATAAACCTGCATTTGTTACACTTCGACAAGCTCAGTGCAAGCACTCATGTTAAATAAAAATAAGTTGACTATTTAAATTAACTATGATTCAATCGTCAAACCTTTTCAAACCATGAAAAAATTGATAAATCAACAATTGTAAATCGTAAATCGTAAATCAATTGTTTATCTTTGTGCGTTTAAATTACAATTATAGCAAAAAGACCATGTCGCAATTATCAGAACAAGAATTAGTAAGACGCGAAAAGCTTAAAAATTTGAGAGCTTTAGGCATCGATCCTTATCCAGCAAATTTATATCCAGTAAATCATACGTCAAAACAGATAAAACAAGATTTCGCTGAGGGTAAAAAAGTTGTTGTTGCTGGTAGATTAATGTCGCGACGTATTCAAGGGAAAGCCTCTTTTGCTGAATTGCAAGATAGTGCTGGACGCATACAAGTGTATTTTAATCGTGATGAAATCTGCCCTGGCGAAGACAAAACTTTGTACAATGATGTCTATAAAAAACTTTTAGACATTGGCGATTTTATAGGTATAGAAGGCGAATTGTTTACCACTCAAGTTGGCGAAAAAACCATCATGGTAAAACACTTTTCTATTTTAAGTAAATCTTTAAAGCCATTACCTCAACCAAGAGTTGATGCAGAAGGCAACGTGCATGACGCATTCACAGATCCTGAGCAACGTTTCAGACAACGTTATGCAGATTTGGTAGTGAATCCTAAAGTAAAAGACACTTTTATAAAACGCACACAAATAGTAAATACCATTAGATCGTTTTACAACGAAATGGGTTTTCTGGAAGTTGAAACTCCTATACTACAACCCATTCCAGGAGGAGCCGCTGCTCGTCCATTCATCACGCATCACAATGCATTGGACATGCCTTTATATTTGCGTATTGCCAATGAATTGTATTTAAAACGATTGATTGTTGGTGGTTTTGATGGTGTGTATGAGTTCGCTAAAGACTTCAGAAATGAAGGTATGGACCGAACGCATAATCCGGAATTTACAGTGATGGAAATGTATGCTGCATACAAAGATTACAACTGGATGATGGATACTACCGAAAAGCTTCTTGAAAAAATTGCAATTACCTTGCATGGTACGACACAAGTTGAGTTTAACGGAAAAACGATTGACTATAAAGCACCTTACAAACGTATCGGGATTTTAGACGCGATTAAAGAACATACAGGTTTTGATTTGTATATGAAATCTGAAGACGAAATTCGAAAGGCATGCAAAGCTTTAGATATTGAAGTTGACGAAACCTTCGGAATTGGTAAAATGATTGATGAAATTTTTGGTGAAAAATGTGAGCATCTCTATATACAACCAACGTTCATAATAGATTATCCAACCGAAATGAGCCCTTTAACGAAGAAGCATCGTTCTAAAGAGGGCTTAACTGAACGTTTTGAGCTTATGGTTAATGGAAAAGAATTAGCAAATGCCTATTCTGAGTTGAATGATCCTATTGAGCAACGTGAACGTTTTGAAGATCAATTAAAATTATCTGAAAAAGGCGATGATGAAGCTATGTTTATTGATTATGACTTTTTACGTGCTTTAGAATATGGAATGCCTCCAACGTCTGGTATTGGAATTGGTATTGACAGGTTAACCATGTTCATGACCAACAATCCATCTATTCAAGAAGTGTTATTTTTCCCTCAAATGAGACCTGAAAAAAAACCAGTTGAAATGAGTGAAAACGAAAAAGCAATTTTTGAAATCCTTAAAGCTCAAAAAAGCATGAACCTTGACGACCTTAAAACCCAATCTGGATTAAGCAATAAAGCTTGGGACAAAGGCATTAAAGGTTTAGCAAAGCATGGCTTAACCAAAGTCACTAAAACAGAAGATGCTTTAATCGTGGAGCTTCAAGAATAAAAAAAGCCAGCACTTATGATGCTGGCTTTCTTGTCTTTACTAATCTCTTAGCAAATTAATAAAGGCTCTCAACTACATTTTTTTTACAATCCAAGCCTTGATATGGATTAAAGTTTTCAGGTAAGTAATCTTTAGTATCAAAGTCTAATTCTACCTCTTCTTCCAATTCAATAAGTTCAACTTTTGACCAATCAATATCATTTTTACCTGCCAATGCGTTAAAATTTTCAGGCAGATACTGAGTTGTGTCAAATCCTAATTCTACGTCTTCCTCCAATTCTACAACTTGAATGTCTTCAACATTTAGAATAGTGTCTGCTAAATTTGAAAACAAACTGTCTTCAAGTTCAAATTGGTCAATTTCCAGTGCTATAAATTCTAAAGATGAATTATTAAATTCACTGTGATTTTCTGTTTTAGCATTTATAGTTAAGGTTATTAACAAGCTAAATAATAATGGTAATTTATACATAATATTTTGGTTTTTTAGTTTTGTATTTAATGTATAGACTACAAACCGAATAAAATGTTACGAACGTTTAGAAATGTTTAACACATTCATATAGTTTTTGGCTATTCTTTAAGAAATCTATCTGAGAATGGTATTAATTTCTCGATGATAAACTTCAAAATCTATGAGATTATTATGACTTGCTCCTTTAATAGAAATGAACTTTGTATTAGCTTTAGGTGCTGCGTCAAACAATTTTTCTCCTGAAGAAAACGGAACTACTTTATCTGATGTTCCGTGTATGATGCTGATATTACATTTCACATCATTTATAAATTTATAAGTTGGGAAATGATAATTCATAAATTGTTTTACAGGAATTAAAGGAAATCTATTTTTTGCAACATCAACCATACTATAATAAGGAGTCTCTAAAATGAGTTGATTTGGATTGTGTTTTGAAGCCACATAAGTTGCAAACGTTGTCCCTAATGAACGTCCATAAACTGTAATTTCACCTTCTGCATAACGTTCTTTTACATAATTATACATAAAATCAGCATCGTTGTAAAGTGCTTTTTCATTAAGTTCTCCAGTACTTTTACCATAAGTTCGATAATCCATTACAAAAACATCATAACCCTTCTCTACAAAATATTCAGTGATGTTTCCCCATCGTTGTAAATCGCCTTGGTTTCCGTGAAAATATAAGATCACACCTTTAGGGTTTTCAACTTTAAAATGTATCGCATTGATAACCGTATTTTCTTCAGTTTTTAAAAACAACTCTTCAAACTTATGTGTAAATTGAAATTGATGATTTTGCTCCAAAACCGTTGGTCTGAACAATATTTTATCTTGAAGTAAATACAATGAAGCGTTAATCATGATATAGAATAAAAATATAAACGCAGTAAAGCGCTTAAGCCTTTGTTTTACTTTTTTTTGATGAATGAATGACATTGATGCTCGTGGTTTCTAGGTCAATTGCTTTGGGTTCAGTGTTTAAAATATCATCTAACATACTATGATAGGATTCAAAATTATTCAAGTTTTTGTGACCTCCTCCAATAACTGTATGAAGCTTAGTACGCTTGGCATTTACTTGAGATAATTTTATACTCGATTTATAAGGAATCAACTTATCATGTGTTCCATGGATAATATGTATTGGGCATTGCACATATTTTAACCATTTGTAAGTTGGTAAAGGATATTTCATCAACAAAGACAAAGGCATAAATGGCATATAGCGTCCAGTTACTTTGGTTAAACTGTAATAAGGTGCATCTAAAATCAAAAGTCTCGGATTATTTATGGAAGCTAATTTTGCTGCAAATCCTGAGCCTAAAGAACGACCATATAAAATAATATGTTCTTCTGGTGTGCGCTCTTTTAATTTGTTGTAAACTTCTTGCAGATCTCTCTTTATCGCTTTTTGTGAGCGTCGTCCTGTGCTTTTTCCAAAGCCTCTGTAATCTACCATAAAAACGCTATAGTCATGACGTGTAAAATCCACGGCAAATTTCCCCCAACCTTTAATGCTTTTTGAGTTTCCTTTTAAATAGAGTACCACGCCTTTTGGCTGATTTTTACTTTTAAAGAGCAATCCATTTATTTTTGCACCATCACGAGTTTCCATATAATACTCTTTGGTGTCCTGATTTTCATAGGCAAATTGAAAATCCTTATCCAGTTTTTCTGGCTTAAACAATAAATAGTCTTGTAAATAATAAAGAGCTACACTAATACTAATGTAGATGACCAAAATAATAATAAGTATACTTAACCAATGTGGCATTAAACTGTATTTATAACCATACAAGATATATAAATTCAAGCAGTTATAATAATTTAGATTCATAACAGATAAGATACTTTACAGATATTTTTAGCTTCATATCGAATTTATTATAGCATATAATCTGTTTTTTCTTATTTTCACACAGCTATTAATCAAAATGTTATAACAATGAAACGCCTTTGCCTCATAGGCTTAATTCTTGCCTTTATTGTCTCTTGTAAAGATGACGACGAACAAATAATCACACAATGCGAAATACCAACTAATTTATCTGTATCAAGTATTTCAGATAATACCGCAACTATTAGTTGGGAAAACACCAACGATTCCCAAAGTGTAAAAATTGAATACGGAATTGCAGGTTTCTTACCTGGAAGTGGTTCTATTATTGAAGCCACCCAGAATTCTGCAATCATATCTGGATTGAATGCAGATACTTCCTATGATTTTTACGTACAAGCCATCTGTGCAATAGATAATGTTAGCATGAACAGTATCGCTGGTTCTTTTAACACAAATTCAAGTCCAGTAAATCCTGAATTTTTGCCAAACTTATCCCAACTCAATTTGTTTACTGGAAATATGGCAGATTTAACTTTAAGCACAAATGTTTTTAAATATGATTTAATCACACCTCTATTTACTGACTATGCGCATAAGCTTAGACTTATTGCATTACCTCAAGGTCAGGCTATGGAATACGATGGTGAAGGCTTTCCTATTTTTCCTAATGGTACTGTTATATCTAAAACATTCTATTACAACCTTGACGAAACCAATTTATCGTTAGGCAAAAAAATTATTGAAACCAGAGTTTTAATTCGTGTCAATGGAGCCTGGACAATTGGAAACTATGTCTGGAATGAAGCACAATCAGATGCCGTTTTAGATGAAAATGAGCATACAGTCCCTATTTCTTGGGTCAATGAAGCAGGTGAAGCAATGTCTACAAATTATATTGTTCCTGCTGCCAATGATTGCACTAAATGCCATAGCAACGCTGGAAACGTAGTAGCAATCGGACCAAAAGTGCGCAATATGAATTTTGAAGTCGATGGTGTAAATCAACTTCAAAAATTTATTGATGCTGGACACCTAACAGAAGCACCAAGCGTTGATGCCATGGCTGTACTTCCTAATTGGCAAGACGATACTTTACCATTAGAATCTAGAAGTAGAGCTTATTTTGATGTAAACTGTGCACATTGTCATTCACCAGGTGGATTCTGCGAAATACAATCAACATTGGATTTAAGATTTGAAATAGATTTTAATGATACTAAAATTTACGAAAGGCGCAATAGCATCAATAATAGAATGATTACCTATAACCAAGGTTTTAGCATGCCTTTTATAGGAACAACCATGATACATTCTGAAGGTTATGATTTAATTAAAGCATTTTTAGATACTCTGTAATTATACACAAATAAAAAACTTAAAAAGCGCATATCCTCATGCGCTTTTTCTATACCTAATTTTCTTAAAAAAATTGTTAATTTATTAACAATAGGATTACATAATTGCTCGGTTTGCTTATTTTAACCCTCAAATCAAAATTAAAGCACATTGAAACATTCTATTTTTAAAGTTACACTGTTGGCATTATCGCTTATGGTGTTGTCTTGCAATACTGCAAAAAAGGCAAAAGAAGCTGAAGCAGCAAAAAAAGCTGCTGCTGCAAAAAACGAAAAACCTCAACCCAAAAAAGGTGATATTCAACCTTATGACAAGATCATAACAAAAGATGCCAAAACAGACGATGGTCTTTTTAAAGTTCATAAAATTGACGAGAAGTATTTCTATGAAATTCCTGATTCGTTATTTGAAAGAGAAATGCTTATGGTCACACGTATTGCAAAAACAGCTACTGGCATTGGATTTGGCGGAGAAAAACAAAATGAGCAAGTTTTACGTTGGCAAAAAAAGGACAAGCAAGTTGTCCTTCGTGTAGTATCATATTCCATTGTTGCGGCAGAT
>JAUIGO010000014.1 GCA_030429955.1 Bacteroidia bacterium | reverse complement strand
TGGAGCAAGAAGATATTTTAAATGCGTTTGAAGGTTTAACCAGACACCTTTTAAAGGAAGTGAATGGTGTTGAAATAGACCAATTCCCACGCATGTTGTATGACGATGCCATGCGCTTATATGGGAACGACAAACCAGACATCCGCTTTGGGATGGAGTTTGGGGAACTGAACGAGGTAGCACAACATAAAGATTTTGGTGTTTTCAACTCTGCCGAATTGGTTGTTGGTATTGCTGTTCCCGGAGGAAATGCTTACACCAGAAAAGAAATAGACCAATTAATTGATTGGGTAAAACGTCCACAAGTTGGTGCATTGGGTATGGTTTACTGTCGCTGTAATGACGATGGAACCTACAAATCTTCAGTTGATAAATTTTACGACCAGGACGATTTGGCTAAATGGGCTGAAGTTACTGGAGCAAAAGCTGGTGATTTAATTTGTGTTTTGTCAGGAGACAAAAACAAAGTTCGTAGCCAATTAAGTGCTTTACGTATGGAGCTGGCAGAACGTTTGGGATTGCGAAATCCAAACGAATTTGCACCTCTTTGGGTGATGGATTTCCCACTTTTGGAATGGGATGAAGAAACCGAACGCTATCATGCCATGCACCATCCATTTACTTCGCCAAAACCTGGACAGCTGGAATTATTGGCTACAAATCCAGGAGAAGTAAAAGCCAATGCCTACGATTTGGTGTTAAATGGGAACGAAATTGGTGGAGGTTCTATAAGAATTCACGACAAAAAAACCCAGGCCTTGATGTTCGATTATTTAGGTTTTACTGAAGAAGAAGCAAAAGCCCAATTTGGATTCCTGATGAATGCGTTTGAGTATGGAGCTCCTCCACATGGTGGTTTGGCTTTTGGTTTGGATAGATTGGTTGCCATTCTTGGTGGACAAGAAACCATTCGGGATTTTATTGCCTTTCCTAAAAACAATGCTGGACGCGATGTGATGATAGATGCGCCTGCTCCAATTGATAATGAGCAGTTGAAGGAATTAAATTTGAAGTTGGATTTATGACTCTTTTGAAAAATAATTTCGAAACCTGTCTTGCTTTAAACTCCTGACAGGTTTTTTTATTACATTTATTCAATGTCTAAACAACAATTTGTTAAGCGCTTTTTAATTTGGAAATATAAACGTGTTTCTCAACGCAATTTTATTTTACTTTTAAGTGGTATTGTTGGTCTTATAGCTGGATTAATTTCTGTTCTATTAAAGAATCTTACATTTGGTATTTCTTGGCTGTTAGAACATACTATAATATTTTCCCAAAACAAGATTTACTTTATTCTGCCAGTAATAGGCTTAACATTAGTATATTTTTTCGTTAATAAAATTTCAAAGAAACCATTAGAACCAGCTATTCCTTCAATTTTGTTTGCATTATCAAAAAAAGATGGCAAAATAGCTTCCAACAAAATGATTCTACCATTAATAACTGCACCTTTAACTGTTGGTTTTGGAGGTTCTGTTGGGTTGTTAAGTCCTGCCATATTTTCGGCCTCTGCGGCAAGCTCTAGTCTTGGCAAATTACTTCATATAAACAGAAAAACCAGAACTTTACTTATTGGCTGTGCGGCAGCTGGTGTTATTGCAACCAGTTTTAAATCACCTCTTGCTGCAGTAATTTTTGCTATTGAAGTATTTAGTCTCGATTTAACTTTTGCCTCGTTGTTACCTTTACTTATTGCCTCATTAACATCAATAATAACCTCTTACTTTTTTGTTGGTAATGAAATTCTTTTCAAATTTCAAGTGACAGATATATTTCAAGTAAAAGACACTTTGTTTTATATCATACTTGGAGTTGGTACTGGAATTGCTTCTGTGTATTTTTCTAAAATTTACTTTGCCATATTTGCGTTTTTTAACCGTTTTAATACACGTCTTAAAAAATTAATCGTTGGTGGTTTTGCTATAGGAATTATGCTATATTTTATACCTTCATTATATGGTGAAGGATTTAGTTTTATTAATGATTTACTTGCAGGCAACCATATTTCTGCCATTGGTTCTACACCTTTTAACGCTTATACAGATAACATTTGGGTTGTAATTGCTCTATTATTTGGTATTACAGTTTTTAAATCAATTGCCATGACAACTACTTTTGCAGCAGGTGGAACTGGCGGAATCATTATCCCAACATTGGTTATGGGAAGTGCTTTAGGTAATGTTGTGGCAAAAATTATTAATAATCTAGGTTTTGATTTTCATGTGTCTGAAGCAAATTTCACTTTAATTGGAATGGCTGGATTAATTGCTGGTGTTTTGCATGCACCTTTAACTGCCATTTTCTTAATTGCCGAAATTACTGGTAGTTATGAGTTGTTTGTACCTTTAATGATTACAGTTTCTATGTCATTTATCTTAACAAAAAATAGCTTAGAACATACTATATACACTAAAGAATTAGCTGAGAAAGGTCAGTTATTGACTCATGATAAAGACCAAAGTGTCTTGACCTTAATGAAAATGGACTCTGTAATTGAGGATAATTTTGTTAAGCTAAATCCCGAAATGACACTTGGAGAAATGCTTCATGAAGGTGTTGCAAAATCAAATAGAAACCTTTTTCCAGTAATAGATGAAGATGAAAACTTAGTTGGTGTTGTTCTTTTAGATAGTATACGAGACGTTATGTTTGACCAATCGTTATACGAAACCACTACAGTTGAAACGTTTATGCGCAATCCTCCAGATATTATAAGTTACGAAAAAGATTCTATGCAAAAAGTGATGCAAAAATTTCAAGATTCAGGCGCTTGGAATTTACCTGTTCTAAAAAATGAAAAATATTATGGTTTTGTTTCTAAATCAAAATTATTAACAGCTTATCGTCGTGAATTGATTAATTTTACATCATAAAACAATATCGTTTTGAAGTATTTAATTTGGTTTTTCTTTCTTGTTTCTATAGGTAGTATCACAGCTGGTTATTTTTTTGATTTAGAATATTCTCAAAAACTCATTGGCTTTGGTGTTGTCATCTTGTTTTTTATAGTATTCCCTTTGTTTTCTTATTACAGATGGAAAGACAAAAAAGTAGAAGACTATATGATCACCAAAGAAAATATTGATAAAATGAGAAATCACGAAAAATAATTCTCTCAGTTTAAATTTCGTTTCTCAACAAAAAAACGCTTCATTAAATTTGAAGCTTCAACGGAAAGGATGCCACCAACCATTTTAGTTTTTGGGTGTAACTTCGTTTTCAAATTGATACAGCCTCGCTCTTCATCTCTTGCAGCATAGACAATATTTGAAATCTGACTCCAATACAAAGCACCAGCACACATTTGACAAGGTTCTAAAGTGACGTATAATGTACAATTGACAAGATATTTTCCTCCTAAAAAATTTGAGGCAGCAGTAATGGCTTGCATTTCGGCATGTGCAGTAACATCGTTTAAAGTTTCTGTAAGATTATGTGCTCTAGCAATAATTCTATTTTCAACAACTATCACAGCACCAACAGGCACTTCACCTTTATCAAAAGCAGCTTCAGCTTCCTGAAGGGCTTTTTTCATAAAATAAGTATCATCAAAAGGATTCTCCATAAGCGTAAAAATACAATTTCATCTTGTACATTTGCAATCGTATGCACAAATTATTAGACACCATACAATCTCCCAAAGATTTACGTCAACTCAACCAAGATGACTTACCTCAACTTGCTCAAGAATTACGTGAATTTATCATTAATATTGTAGCTACTAAAGAAGGCCATTTAGGCGCAAGTCTTGGTGTGGTTGAACTGACCATTGCTTTGCATTACGTATTTAACACTCCTGAAGATTTACTTATTTGGGACGTTGGGCATCAAGCTTATGGTCATAAAATACTAACAGAACGCAAAACTATTTTTGACACCAATAGACAGTTTGGTGGTATAAGTGGTTTTCCAAAACGAGATGAAAGTATCTATGACACCTTTGGTGTTGGGCATTCATCAACCTCAATTTCTGCTGCTTTAGGAATGGCAATAGCAAGCAAACTAAAAGGTAAAGACAGACACCATATTGCTGTAATCGGAGATGCTTCTATTGCAAGTGGTATGGCATTTGAAGGCTTAAATCATGCTGGAGTTACTAACGCTAATCTTCTTGTGATTTTAAATGATAATGCTATTGGTATAGACCCAAGTGTTGGAGCTTTAAAGCAATATTTAACCAATGTGAAAATTGGCAAACAAAAACAAGATAATATTTTTGAGGCTCTGAATTTTGATTATTCTGGACCAATAGATGGTCATGATATTTTTAATGTGATGTCTGAACTTGAGCGCTTAAAATCTGTTGAAGGCCCTAAATTTTTACATATTATCACCACAAAAGGAAAAGGTCTAAAACAAGCAGAAGACAATCAGGTAACCTATCATGCTCCTGGAAAATTTGATGCAAAAACAGGAGAATTACATGCTAAACCTTCTTTAAGGCAACCTCCAAAATATCAAGATGTTTTTGGACACACATTGGTTGAACTTGCCAAACAAAATAAAAACATTATTGGTATTACTCCAGCCATGCCAACTGGAAGTTCATTAAAATATATGATGGATGCATTTCCGGATAGAGCTTTTGATGTTGGTATTGCCGAGCAGCATGCAGTGACCTTAGCTGCTGGAATGGCAACACAAGGGCTTATTCCCTTTTGCAATATTTACTCAACATTTTTACAACGCGCTTATGACCAAGTTATACATGATGTTGCTTTACAAAATTTACCAGTAATTTTTTGTTTGGATAGAGCTGGTTTAGTTGGCGAAGATGGTGCAACACATCATGGCGTTTTTGACTTAGCTTTTTTAAGGTGTATTCCAAACCTTATCATTTTTGCACCAAGAAATGAAATTGAGCTGAGAAATATAATGTACACTGCTCAATTAGGGTTGCATCACCCAATTGCCATTAGATATCCAAGAGGAAGAGGTGTTACTCTAGACTGGGAACAGCCTTTTGAAAAAATTGAAATTGGCAAAGGCACTCGTTTAAAAAAAGGAAAACATCTTGCTGTTTTAAGCATAGGCACAATTGCAAACAATGTTACAGAAGCTATTTCTGATTTAGATGTTTCACATTATGACTTACGATTTGTTAAGCCATTGGACGAGTCTTTATTACATCAAATTTTTATTGATTATACATATATTTTAACCGTTGAAGATAATTGTATTAAAGCTGGATTTGGAAGCTCAATTGTAGAATTTGCCGCAAACAACGATTATAAAAATGATATTACAATGATTGGTATTCCTGATAAGTTTATTGAGCAAGGGAACGTTATACAACTCCAAAAAAGTATTGGTTTGGATACCGAAAGTATCAAACAAAAAATCATTGCTATTTTAAAAATACAACGCTAAAAAATTATTCTTCTATTGCGTAATAGTTCGTATTCAACTTTGGATTCTTAGAGTTATTTATATCACTCATTACCAATAACACAATAAATGTGAAGAAAAAAATGACAATTGCTGCCAGTAGGTTTTTTTTCATGATAACATCATTTAGGGTTTATTAAGTAGTAAACGTATAAAACAAATCGATTAAACGCAAATTTATTCGATGAAATGTATAAAATAAAAAAGAGGCCATTTAAGCCTCTTTCCTATTAAAACAGAAATAGTAATTTATTTAATCACTATTTTTTGAGTTCCACTAACAGATTCTCCTTTAATATTCACAAAATAAATACCAGAATCTATGTTTAAATTAAATTCTTTTCGTGAATTGGAAAGGTTAAATTTAGAATCATGTACTAGTTTGCCTGTAACACTGTAAATGGTCATATCAATATTTCCCATATTGTTTTTCGCAACTATATTAAAGTTACCATCATTAACCGTTGGGAAAATAGTGATGCCTTTATCACGTAAGCTATTCTCTGTTACACTTAAGTTGTCTAAGGCTGTAAACTGGCTTGTAAACATACCTCTACCATGAGTTGATGCCAAAATAACATTATCTGATGTTCTAAGGTCTAAATCAAGTACTGCAACATCACTCATTCCATTATAGGCTTGAACCCATGTTGGACTTGCAGCAGTATAATCATTAGTAGCCCAAACTCCTAATGCAGTTCCAATGATAACTTGGTCTGTGTATAAAGGATTTTGCAAAATACATTTCACTGGTATATCAGGTAAATCTCCTTCAATAGATCTCCAAGTTGTTCCACCATCATCAGTAGCCCAAACACTAGTAACACCATAGTTATGAATGGTTACAAATATATCTAACTCTGTTGCACCAAATTCAATATCAGAGATACTTCCCACAAACGATCCAGTTATATTGGTCCATGTAGGTGCAACGGCTCCATCTGCATTATCAATTCTAATCAATCTGCCATTGGCTAAACCAACCAGTAATTTAGTAGATGCTGCTGTATAAGGAGATACTTTAAAGGCAGAAGGTGAAGAATTCAACAGCGCATTGGTTAAAAATGTTCTTGTAATACCTACTGAACCACCTGTAAAAGTTGCGTTGCGCTCAATACGATAAACTGGTACGTTTGTCGTTGCGTTAGAATATAAAATATCTAAATTTCTATCCAGTTCTGCTTCATTTATGAAGTTACCTCCTGACCCTGATGCAATTTGATAAGCAATTGTATTAGTTGGATAATTAAAATATCTGTGTCTATTTCCAGTATAGGTCTGAATCCCATAATTATGGCTTCTATTTAATTCCGTATAGGAACCGTCTCCTCCAAAAAGGTCAATAAAAACATTGGCTCCAGGAGCAGCGTCAATAATTGCAGAAGTTCCATTATCTTGAGCACCACCTATAATATCATCACCATCTGCTCCATCTACATCATCAATAGCGCCATAATAAAACTGAATTGTGCTATAATCTTTATTTCTATGTTCAATGGCTGTCAAACTTGCGTCTGCTACACTTATATCATTTGAGTAGTAAACTCCACCATCTGTACCAAAAACCATTTGGTTATCATTGCCAGGCCTAAACACTATGGCTTGTTGGTCTGCATGAACAAGTGATACGCCTGCGCCAAAATTATACCATTGCGAAATTTGATTCCAAGTAGCTCCATTATCAGTAGATCTAAACAAATCTATACCACCAACGTAAAGATTTCCACTGGCATCTGCTTCTATTTCCAAATCATACCATGCTTGGCCTCTGGTAAAATCTGTAGGAGGAATCCCATTAAAACCATCCCAATTAGCATCTGCAGGTTCTGCCAATGCTGTTGGAGCAGTTGCAAAGGCATCATTTGTATAAAACAAATCTACTTGTTGTGTAGCTCCAGGCACGTTTGCAGCAACCCAAAATTCGTTGGCATTTGTTGCAGAAGGCTCAATTTCTGTTCTGCGTGCTCCTGGAATATTAGTCACTAACGTAAACGAAAGACCATCTGTAGATCTGTAAATATCTCCACCATTAGAACTTCCCCAACTACTGTAAGTTGTGGTAAACCAAATGTTATTGTTAATATCTAACTCAATATCATTAGGGTTTTTTGGGTATCCACTACCATCATTAATGATGAATTTTGTCCAATTAGCACCATTATCAACTGACTTATAAAGCCCTTGTTCTTGCAAACCATGCCATTGACCAGAAGGGCTATATCTGTGGTAAGCTCCTGCAATAGATGCATATAATTCGGTTGTTGCTCCAAGATCTCTCGCAACAATATCATTGATGTAAAAAATACCATCAATAAGCTGAGTTCCGGTTACACCTGTATAACCACCAAATATGTTGGTCCATGTTACACCTGCATCTGTAGATTTCCAAATGCCATTTCCAATAGCCTGACCAGATGTGTAAGACTCCCCTGAGCCTAAATAAAATGTATTGCTATCGTTAGGATCGGAAATTATAACCTTAACAGCAATGTTGGCTCCTATTCCAGGAACCAATGTCCAAGACGAATTGACATCTGTGATATCATCATTAACCCAAAGCCCTCCAGAAACTCCTCCAGCAAAAACACGCTCATTATTAGGATCGTTAGGATCAAACATAATGCCTCTTGTTCTTCCTCCTGCAGGATGATTGGTTGAAGACAAGGTTATAGAGCTTGGTCCTCTTTCTATCCAAGGGTTATTGACATCTCCACCAACACCTCTATTGTTTTCTCGTTCTTTTCTCAATGCAACTTGTACTTGCGCAACACGCTCAGGCATTGGGCGACCAGTTTGTGGATCTAAAGTAAGTTCCCACATTTGTTCATTGTACCCATTAGGAGGTAATCCCAATGCTTTTCTTTCTTCTCTTGATAAATCTACCGTTTCCTTAAATGGACTGTTGTCTAAATGGTATTGGTGCTGTGCTCTTAATTCTTCAAGTGTAGGTTCTGAAGGATTGGTGGTGTCGGAATTGCCAGAATTAGCAAAAAAATACACCGAACTTGCCGCAATTACAACAAACGATAGTGTTAATAGTACTGTTTTTTTCATAGTGTTTACGTTTAAATGAATGGTTATTTGATAGTTAGGATGGCTAAATTTAAAGATTCCTTTTTTATTATTCTAATTTATTGATAAGCCTTTTATGTTTTTATATAATAAAATAGCGTTCCTGTCAGAAAGTAATGCAATATAATGACAGATATTTATGAGCCTAGTGTATAGGCTATTATCCTTAAATTTAATTGTTTCAGGTAAAGTTTGTAAAATCAGTTTGTCATAGTTTGAAGCTTCATTATCAAAATCATTATTTACCGAAGTGCAGAATATTTTTAAAAGCGTATTTATGACTTCATATCCTGAGATTTCTTTTTCAACAACTTCTTTTGATTGGTAAATATTTTTAACGCTTAATCTAATAATATCGTTTATTTGAGCTTCGTATTTACTTTTATCCAACAATGCGGTATGAAAATCTCCTTTTAAGATTTGTTCTTCGTTTTTCATAAAAACATCTACTGCTTCATTAATCAAGGTGTTTATTGCCAAAGCACGTAAGTAGCTAACACGATCTTGAGTGTTTTTTAAGGCATGATATTTTTCAACATTTATAGTGTCTCTAACAAGATTGATTAGATATTCTAATGCAAATTCCTCTGGGATAAGACCTAAATTTATGCCGTCCTCAAAATCTATAATGGTATAGCAAATATCATCTGCTGCTTCAACTAAAAATGCCAATGGATGTCTGGAAAATCTGATATCATTTTCGTTTGAAACAAGTTTGAGTTTTAATTCATTTGCTACATCCAAAAACGCATGCTTTTCACTCTGAAAAAAACCATATTTTTTGTCTGCTATATGATTTGAAGGTTTCTTTGGCAGTGATTCTTTTGGATATTTTATGAAAGCTCCCAGAGTAGCATAGCTTAAGCGCAGGCCTCCTTTCCTTCCTTCTCTGTCTTGAGTCAAAATTTTAAATCCGTTTGCATTGCCTTCAAAATCACATAAATCTTGATATTCTTTGGGTTTCAAATTCTGAGCAAATTTTTTGCCTTCGCCAACTTTAAAAAAGTGTCCAATAGCTTTTTCACCTGAATGTCCAAAAGGTGGATTTCCGATGTCATGAGCAAGAGCTGCTGCAGCTACTATGCCACCAAAATCATTGGCTTGATAGCCATGAATTTCTTTTAAATGTGGATGCTTTTCAAGAAGTTTAACACCAACCTGTCTTCCTAAAGATCGTCCTACAACACTTACTTCCAGACTGTGCGTTAATCGTGTGTGCACAAAATCTGTATCAGACAATGGAATAACTTGAGTTTTGTCTTGAAGGCTTCTAAACTCTGATGAAAATATGATTCTATCATAGTCTACGTCAAATCCTAAACGTGTTTCATCTTGTTCGGTCCGCAATCTTTTGTTAGTGTCACCATGACGTTTTAAAGATAGTAATTGTTCCCAATTCATAATAATGTAATTAGCCGCAAGATAAATATTTCAATGTTAAATTATTGTTTCTAGTAGTAAAATAAATACGACTTTTCATAACCTTATCATAACCCTTTTGTTACTGAGGTTTAACATCTGATTAACCTCAACTTTACACTCTATAAGTTTCTTTGTGCCAAGAAATAATTCAGAAAAATAAAATACGATGAAAAAATTATTATTATCAAGTTTAGTAGCAAGTATGTTAATCTTTACAGGTTGCTTCAAAGATGATGACACACCTATTATTATAGAAGAAACTACAATTATACAAAATGGTGGAGACAATGGTAGTGGAAGCACTATCATAGATGTTTCAGGTGCTATTACTGAAAACACTACTTGGACTAACGATAACATTTATAGACTTAACCAAAAAGTTGTGGTTAAAAATGGAGCTACACTTACAATTGAAGAAGGCACTATTATTAAAGGAACATCTGGAACTGGATCTTTAGCCTCTGCTTTAATTGTTGCAAGAGGTTCAAAAATAAATGCTGTTGGAACTCCTACACAACCAATAATTTTTACGTCTTCAACAGATAATATTGAAGTTGGACAAACAGCTGGAACAAACTTAGATGAAAATGACAGAGGCCTTTGGGGAGGTTTATTAGTACTTGGAAATGCACCATGCTCTTTTTCAGGAGATATTGTTGAAGCTCAAATTGAAGGCATTCCTGCTGATGACACATTTGGTTTATATGGTGGTACAGATCCAGAAGATAATTCTGGTGTTTTATCATACATCTCAATCCGTCATGGTGGCGCTTTAATTGGTGAAGGCAATGAAATCAATGGTTTAACTTTAGGTGGCGTTGGAAATGGCACTATAATTAATAACATTGAAGTTGTTGCTAATGTTGACGATGGAATCGAGTTTTTTGGCGGCACTGTTAACGCATCAAACTTAATGGTTTGGGCTCAAGGTGATGACGCTTTAGATATTGACCAAGCTTACTCTGGAACTATTGATAATGCTGTAGTAGTTTTAGGTGATTTCTCAGATCACGCATTTGAAATAGATGGTCCTGAAGGCTCAGCTACAGGTTCTTTTACTTTACAAAATGCTACAATTATTGGCAATTTAACAACAGAAAATGGTGAATATGCCGACTACAGAAGTAAGGCTATGGGACACACTAGCAATATTTATGCTTATGGCTTTAAAGCATCTTCAGATATTGAATTAGATAATGATGGTGTTGCAACTAATTATAATGATGGCCTTTTAACTTTTGGGACTTGGGAAATTGTTTTACCAGAAGGTGTAACAGATGTCACAAGCTTATTTGCAAACAAAGCAGAAACTGTTACAGTTACTGGATTTGGCGAAACAGCTTCTGCAGTATCTCTAGGTTCCCAAACAGTTGGCGCTTCAACTTCAGGTTTAGCTTGGACTTATACAAACACTAAGAGCGACTTAGGTTTTTAATATCAAAAAAAATAAAAAACATAAACCATACTATTCTTATATGATGAATAGTATGGTTTAAATAATTAACTATATGAACAATAAAATACACTCACTCTTAATCCTTTTATTTTTACCTCTAAGTTTTTTAAATGCTCAAACAGGCACAATTGCAGGTAATGTAATAGATGGTGAGTTTGTAGAACCAATGGCTTTTGCGAATGTTTTAGTAAAAGGAACCACTATTGGAACAACTTCAGATTTTGATGGTAAATACGAATTGGAATTAGAGCCTGGTACTTATACTATTGTATTTTCATTTGTAGGTTACACTACTCAAGAAATCAGTGATGTTTTAGTTAAAGCTAATGAGGTTACACCTTTAGACGTAACATTAGGGACAAATTCGTTAGAAACCATAGTTATTACAACATCTGCTAAACGAAACACTGAGAGCTCAGTGTTAAACCTTCAAAAAAAATCTGTTGTTGTATTAGATGGTCTGTCTGCTCAATCCATTAAAAGTACAGGAGCAAGCAACTTGGCAAGTGCTGTTAAAAATATTCCAGGAGTTTCTATTGAAGGAGGTAAATATGTTTATGTTCGTGGCCTTGGTGATCGTTATACAAAATCAATATTAAATGGTATTGATATTCCAGGATTAGATCCAGATAGAAACACCATTCAGATGGATTTATTTCCTACTAATATTTTGGATAATGTTATTGTACTAAAATCAGCTTCTGCTGAATATCCTGCAGACTTTACTGGAGGCATTGTTGATATTGTCACCAAAGATTTTCCAACAAAACCTGAATATACCATTTCACTTGGGACAGGTTATAATCCTGACATGCACTTTAATGATAAGTATTTAACTTATACAGGGAGCGATACTGATTTTCTTGGGTATGACGATGGAACAAGAGATTTACCTATACACAGATATCAGCAAATTCCAGGTACTTTTGAAAACAAGTTGCTTTTAACTTCACTAACAAATCGCTTTCAAAAAGAATTACTTGCTAAACAAGAAACCAGTAATGCAAATTTTGATTTTGGTTTTACCTTAGGAAACCAATATGCCATTGGAGATGATAATATTGGGTATCAAGCTTCTTTTTCATATAAAAATGAAACTACATTTTATGAAAACAGAAAAGATGGTGCTTATGTAAAAAACAATTCCGATTCGTCTATTAATGATTTAAACTTTGTTTTAGATTCTAATGGTTCAGAAGGTATCAATAACGTGATCCTTAACGGAATGCTTGGCTTGGCTTATAAAACAGACAACTCTAAATTTAAAGTAAATGTATTACACATTCAAAATGGAGAGTCATCAGCTGGTACTTTTGATCAGGTGATTTCTCAAGATGGTGTTGGTGGTGGTTTGGAGCCATTAGTTAAAAATGCATTAACGTACACTGAACGTTCGGTAACTAATTTGTTATTAAGTGGTGATCATCGTTTAAGTAATGATGAAAATGCGTTTAATTTGGAGTGGAAATTTTCGCCAACATTTTCAAAAGTAATGGATAAAGATCATCGAATAACTCCTCTTCAACAATCAGGTGAAGGAGATTATTTTATTAGTCCTTCGGCTTCAACGTTTCCGCTTCAACTTTGGAGAAATCTAATTGAAGAAAATTGGGCAGCAAAAATAGACTTGGACAAGACCGTTAATTTATTTGGG
This sequence comes from Bacteroidia bacterium, assembly GCA_030429955.1. Taxonomy (GTDB): domain Bacteria; phylum Bacteroidota; class Bacteroidia; order Flavobacteriales; family Flavobacteriaceae; genus CAJQLB01. Next base: position 44,530 of record JAUIGO010000014.1, on the reverse strand, counting down.
AAACCAGCAAAACTTAAATTCGGAGGGGCTTACACCTATAAGTTTAGAGATTTTAGTATTGATGATTATACCTTTAACATAAGTGGAGACGATTCTTTTATAGCTGATGGCAATGTTGACAACCTATTGGCTTCTGAAAATCTTTGGAATCCAACAACAGATTCAGGAACTCACTTAGTGTTTGGTGATCAATTTAACCCAAATGATGCTTATGAAGGAGAACATGCTATTGGAGCTACTTATTTTTCCGCAGAATTTAATCTAACAGAGCAATTAAAAACCGTGTTGGGAATTAGAACCGAATTTTTTAAATCGTATTACACAGGTCAGAATAATTCAACCGTTTACAATAGCGAATTAATATTAGATGAATTTGATTTTTTCCCATCAGCGAACTTAATTTATGCGCTTTCTGATGATTCAAACCTTAGATCATCCTATTCTCGTACTACTGCAAGACCATCTTTTAAAGAGGCTTCAGTAGCGCAAATTTTTGACCCAATTACAAGTAGGCTTTTTATTGGTAATATTGATTTAGTACCAACATACATAAACAACTTTGATTTAAGATATGAGCGCTTTGGTGAAGCTGGGCAAATGTTTGCTGTTAGTGGTTTTTATAAAGATTTTACAGACCCAATTGAGCAAGCTTTCTTTTTACAAGCACCAACTCAATTAACAGTTGATAATTTAGGTAGTGCTAAAGTTTATGGAGTTGAATTTGAAGTTAGACAACGTTTAGGGTTTATTTCTGAGGGTTTAAACAACTTAAAGTTTAATGCCAACATGTCGTTCATTAAATCAGAGCTTGCCATGTCTGATGATGAGTTTGAAAGCAGAACCTTAGCAGCTAGAGATGGCGAAAGTATTGATAGAAAAAGGGACTTACAAGGTCAAGCACCATTTCTGTTAAACTTTGGTTTAGATTATAACAACTCAGAAAAAGGATTACAAACTGGCTTATTTTTTAATGTACAAGGAGAAACTCTTGAAGTTGTTGGTATTGGTTTAGTGCCTGATGTTTACACACAACCTTTTGAAAGTTTAAACTTTACCTTTAATAAATCATTTGGCGAAAACAAACGCTCAAGTATAGATTTAAAGGTATCTAACATTTTAGGAAGTGATAGAGAAAGTGTATATAAATCATTCAATGCACAAGATCAAATATTTTCATTAAGAAGTCCAGGTACAGAATTTTCTCTAGGATATTCTTATAAGTTTTAGTTTATGATTAGTCACAAAAAAAGCTCCTAAATTAGGAGCTTTTTTTATTTGCCAAGTTTTTGTTATTTGTTTCTAACTGCAACTTTGGTTTTGTCTTTCCATTCACTAACACTAGCTATTTTGGAGTCAAGGTAATCAACTTCTTTTAACACACCATCAGTCCAAAAAAACCATTTTCCGACTTTTCTGTTGTTCTCATAATGTCCTACTGCTAGTTTGTTTCCATTGACATCATAACTAGTCCAAGTTCCATGCAGTTTCCCTTCAGCATTAAAAGTGCCTTGTTGCTGGATTTTTCCATCAGCATAAAAATAAGTTGCTTCAGTTAAATCTCCTTTTTTTTCTGTTTTTACTTTCGTGTCAGCTTGTCCATAAGTTGAGGCTGCGACGAATAGAAGTGCTAATACTAAAATACTTTTCTTCATAACGCGTATTGATTTTAAATTAATTTGCCGACATTTCAAATATAAACATTTGTTAACAATGAAGCAATGTTTACATAACATTAAATTTACATTAAATAGTTAATTTACTGATTTTAAACATCTTAAATTGAACTCAAAAGTATCGTTCCCTTAATGTTTTATTAATATTAAGGTTACATTTATCTTATTTATGTATTGCATATTTGCTACTGTCTTAAGACAAATAATTAGTTTCATATAATCTATTAGTTTTTGTCGACTACATTATCATGATTTCTAATAACTGCCTTTGGCCAAGGCAGTTTTTTTGTTTGAATATTAATGTTTTGGTTACATTAATTTAACATTAGTGTTGGTTCTTTGCAGCGACAAAAAACTAATACTTATTATGAAATTAAAATTGACTATTACTTTTTTATTGGGTCTTTCATTGTTTGTTAATGCTCAAGAAATAAGTGACACTTCATTTGGAAAAGGATTAATTAACTTTACAGCAAAAGACAGTTCATTTAGTATAAAATTTGCACCACGTTTTCAAGTGCGATCTGAGTCGTCATGGGATCATAATGGTGACAAATATGGCAGTCCAGATCACACTTTTATTGTACGTCGTGCTCGATTAAAATTTGATGGTTATGCATATAGCCCAAAATTAAAATATAAGATCGAACTAGGATTGTCTAACAGAGACATTGCTGGGGCAAATGAATTTAACAGAGATACACCTCGTTATATTCTTGATGCCGTTATCATGTGGAGTTTTGCCAAAAACTGGGAGCTTTGGGCTGGACAAACTAAACTTCCAGGTAACGTTGAGCGTGTTGTATCCTCAGGTGATCTTCAACTTATAGATCGATCGTTACTAAATAGTCGATTTAATATTGACCGTGACTTAGGTATTCAACTAAGACATAATTCTGATTTAGGTGGTAACTTTTTAATGCTTGAAAAACTTTCGGTTTCACAAGGTGAAGGTCGTAATGTTACTGAAGGAAATGAAGGTGGATTACAATATACTGCTAGATTAGAGTTATTACCAATGGGAAGTTTTAAATCTAAAGGTGATTACACTCAATCTGCAATTGTACGTGAGGAAACTCCAAAATTAATGTTAGGATTTACCTATAACTATAACCAAGATGCGGTTAGAGAAAGAGGATTTGCAGGAGATTATATGATGCGAGCAGATGGTTCTTTATATGAAACTGACCAAACTACTATTTTTGCAGACGCTATGTTTAAATATAATGGAATTTCATTTATGGGTGAATATGCAAAGCGAACTGCAGATAATGAAATTGCAACAGAAGCAGATGGTATTACTCCAACAGGAGATATAGTATTAACTGGAAATGCTTTAAATTTACAAGCAGGATATATGTTTAAAAGTAATTATGAAATAGCAGCACGTTACACTACTTTAACGTTTGAAGATATAACAGGAGCATTACCTAGCAAGCAATATACATTTGGAGTAAACAAATTTATTGTTGGTCACAAATTAAAAGTACAAAGTGATATTAGTTATACAACCTTAGATGGTAACGAGGATAATATTACATTTAGAATTGGGTTTGACCTTCATTTTTAAAACATAACATTAAGATAACATAGTAACAAAACGCGCATAAGATATTTGCAAAATAATTTAAGCTAAATATGGAAAATATATATTTATTAATGATAATTGCCCTTGCCTTTCTTGCTGTTGCAGATTTGGTTGTAGGCGTTAGTAATGACGCTGTGAATTTTTTGAATTCGGCAATAGGTTCAAAAGCCATCTCCTTTAAAACCATAATGATTGTTGCCAGCCTTGGTGTTGCAGTTGGAGCTATATTTTCGAGTGGTTTGATGGAAGTTGCTAGAAAAGGGATTTTCAATCCAAGTGAATTTATGTTTGATGAAATCATGATAATATTCATGGCAGTAATGATTACAGATATTTTGCTTCTGGACTTTTTCAATACAGTAGGCATGCCTACTTCAACTACAGTTTCAATAGTATTTGAATTACTTGGAGCGTCTGTGGCCATGGCATTAATAAAAATTGGTGCAGATGGTGGTACTTTAACTGATGTTATAGACTACATTAATACATCAAAAGCAACCGAAATCATTCTTGGCATCCTACTGTCAGTAGTGGTAGCCTTTTCTGTTGGTGCATTTGTACAATGGGCTTCACGTGTGATGTTATCTTTTAATTTTGAAAGAAAAGCCAATTGGGTCGGAGCTTTATTTGGTGGTATTGCACTAACTTCAATTACTTATTTTATCTTTTTAAAAGGTATGAAAGGAACTCCTTTTGCACAAGAGAGTTTTGAACTTCTTGGTGGCGCAACCATTCAAGACTTTTTAGAAACTCAAGTATTGTATATTGTTGCTGCTAGTTTAGTTTTTTGGTCTTTATTATCGTATTTGGTAATAGCTGCCATTAAGTATAATATCTATAAATTAATCATTATTGTCGGGACGTTTGCATTGGCTTTAGCTTTTGCAGGAAACGACTTGGTTAACTTTATTGGAGTACCTATTGCAGCTTGGCAGTCGTATGAAGCTTGGGCAGCTTCAGGTATTGCTGCAGATGCATTTAGCATGGAAGTTCTTGCCTCAAAAGTCACTACGCCAACATTGTTATTGATTATAGCAGGAATGATCATGGTTGTAACTTTATGGTTTTCTAGTAAAGCAAAAACCGTTGTCAAAACCTCCATTGATTTATCTAGTCAAGAAGCTACAAAAGAACGTTTTGAACCAAATTGGATGTCAAGAGGTTTTGTGAGAATGGCTATGGCAATGTCACAAATGTCTTCTTATATTTTACCTGAATCTTGGCAAGGAAAAATTGAAAAGCAATTTGAAAAGCCTGTCATTGTTCTACCTAAAAAGAAAGTTCACGAATTACCAGCATTTGATATGGTTAGAGCAGCAGTTAACCTAATGGTTGCTTCTGTTTTGATTTCGGTGGCTACTTCTATGAAGCTTCCTTTGTCAACCACTTATGTGACTTTTATGGTTGCAATGGGTACCTCTTTAGCAGATAGAGCTTGGGGAGCAGAAAGTGCTGTGTATCGTGTTGCTGGTGTTTTAAATGTCATTGGAGGATGGTTTTTCACTGCTTTTAGTGCATTTACAGCTGCTGCATTGGTAGCTTACTTACTTAATTTGAATTTGTCAGTAATGTTCCCATTATTACTTGTACTTGCCTTTACATTATTACTTAGAAACTACATTTCACACAATAAAAAGTCTAAAGAGATTAAAGCTGAAGATAGCTTAACTAAAGCGGAAAGTAGTTCTTTACAGGGTGTGATTCATGAAAGTGCTAATAATATAGCCAATGTTGTAAAACGTGGCAATAGAATATACACTAATGCAATTAACGGTTTAGCAAAACAAGATCTTGAGCTGTTAAAGAAAAATAAGAAACAAATTGTAAAACTTTCAAACGAAGTTGATGAGTTGAGAGATAATGTATTCTATTTCATTAAAAACTTAGATGAATCAAGTGTTGGTGCAAGTAGTTTTTATATTAATATTTTAGGTTACTTACAAGACATGGTTCAATCTTTAGAGTACATTACCAAAGTAACTCATAAGCATGTAAATAACAAGCATAAGAAGTTAAAATTCAGTCAAATAAAAGAGCTGAAAGAAGTTGACGCACGTTTTGAAATATTTTTTGATAATACCAAAAATGCTTTTGACTCAAGATCTTTTGAAGAGATTGGTGTCATTCTTGGCAGAAAACAAGAAATAATTTCTTTAGTTACAGATAAAATTCAAAAACAAGTGGCTCGTACTCGTACTGAAGAATCCAGTCCGAAAAACACAACACTTTATTTTAGTTTGCTATTGGAAACAAAAGATTTATTAAATGCAACAATGAGCTTATTGCAAGAATATCATGATTCTCATGATAGCTCTGTAAAACCAGCAACTCTTCCTAACGAAGAATAGATAGTTATAATCAAAATGAAAAGCACCTAGTCAATAGGTGCTTTTTTTATGCCGTTTTCAAGTAGTGTATCTTTTTTTCCATAAAGTAATTCAGCTACTATAATTAGATTCTTTATCATATCATTCACATTGTCATTATCATTTACTAATGACGATGCCATATCAACTGTTATCAAATCCTTTCGGATCAAATTATCTATGTCCAAGTTTTCTTTATAAACGTTAGCTTTAGCCTCTTCTTTTAGTTTAGAAAGCGTTTTGTAGTATTTTCGGTTTTCTTTTTCTGTTCTGAACAAATAGATGATACGAAGCACTTTAGCGATACGTTTTCTAAGTTTATCATACTCCTTTTTAATATGTGGGTTTTCAGAATTTAAATATAACGTGACATTTCTGCTTAACTCATTAACATCTTTAATGATTTCAACCATACGTCTATTCGCGATTTTTATTTCGGCTATTTCTCTATTCTGTGCTTCGGTTAATGATAATGTGCTTTGTGCTTTAGAAGCAAATTTGATTATTTCTCCATAAATATGTTTTATTCTTGTGGTATAAAGTTCTCTAATATCTGTTTCAAAAAGAATATTCGATTTTTTTATAACCTTCTTGAGCTTTAAATTCGATTTAATATCTTCTCTATGAATATTCAAGGCATGAGCCACAATTTCGAAAACCGCATTTTTAAATAAATATTTGGATTCTTTTATTAAAGTAGTAATTGCTGAACCTGGAAATTCTAAAACTGCCTCGTTTAAAAACTTAGGTTCATCAACTCCTTTTTGAGCTTTTTCCTTAAACACTCTCAATAAGAAGGTTTCAAGACGTTTTACAAAAGGAATCATTAATAATACACCTAGTACATTAAAAATAGTATGAAATAAGGCTAGTTTTAATGTATAATCAGTTGCCGAAATCTGAAACCATTCGGCTAAAATATTAACAAGATTAGCTAATGGAAATATTAAAATTAATGTGATAAGTCCTGCTGATACGTTAAATATTAAATGCGCTACAGCCAAACGCTTACCAGCAACATTAGAACTTAACGAACCTAAAATAGCCGTAATTGTAGTGCCAATATTTGCGCCAATTGCTAAAGCCAAGGCATTTTCATATTCTATTTGCCCAACAGAAAGCGCTGTTAATATTAACGCTAAAGTAGCGCTACTGGATTGAAGAATAGTTGTTATTATAATTCCTAATCCTGCATAAACCATTACGCCAAAAAATCCTGGAATAGCATATTGTGTTAAATCAATATAATCTTTAAAAACATCAAACCCTTCTTTCATAAAATGAATTCCTAAAAAAAAGAATCCTAATCCAGCCAGCACATTTCCTAAGCCTTTTAATGACGCTTTTTTCTGAAAAGAAAAAATAATTCCAAATACCAACATTGGCATTGCTAATGCCGAAATTTTGAATTTTAAGCCAAATCCTGCAACCAACCAAGCGGTTGCAGTAGTGCCTATGTTTGCACCAAAAATGAGTCCTAATCCTCCAGATAAACTAATAAGTCCCGCACTAATAAAAGAGATTGTGATAACTGACACTAAAGAGCTTGATTGAATCAAGGCTGTTACTAAGGCGCCTGCTGTAATGCTTTTGTATAACTTGTCTGTGGCTTTCTTTAAGAAATTTTGCAAGGGTCCTTTTGTGAAAACCTTAAACCCTTCTTCTAACATAATCATTCCAAAAAGCAAAATTGCAATCCCTGCGGAAATGGTTTGAAAATTAGTATTTAAATAGAGTAAAACTGCAAGTGCAATTAAAACTGTATAAAATATGGCTCTTCTAATCATATTATTTAATCATAATTTACTTATAGCTAACAAATTGTTTATTTCTGATCGATTATAGGCCATAAAGTTTTGTGAATTACATTATTTTTAAAAGATAATATTACAAATTAATTTTTCAAAAAAATGTGATGACAGTCATATTTATATTATCCATAAAATTCCATTAAATTCGTAAAAATCAAAACAGACTTTTAGATGAAAAATTATATCATTTTTACAATTATCACTTTAGTGTTTATGTCCTGTGAAAAAGAACTAACCTCAGAACAGGTTTTAAATAACGCAATTGCATATCACGATCCTAATAACATGTGGAATTCATTTAACTCAACCTTTCACGTCACTATGGAAACTCCTGATGCTCCAAATAGAGAAAGTGATATTATGATAGATAATACTGTTGGTGGATTTTACCTAAAAGCGGTTAGAGATACTACTATGGTAGAATACAAGGTACGTGGTGGTAATTGTAACATTGCTTTTAATGGAAGTACAACATTTACCGAAGAGGAAGCTAAGGCAAACAATCTTAATTGTGATAGAGCAAACATGTATAAAAACTATTACTCCTATTTATATGGTTTACCAATGAAACTAAAAGACCCTGGAACACATATTTCTAAAACTGTTGAGCATAAAATTTTTAAAGACAAAGAGTATTTAGTACTAAAAGTAACGTATGACGAAAATGTTGGAAGTGATATCTGGTATATTTATTTTAATCCAGAAACCTATGCCATGGAAGTGTACCAGTTTTTTAAAACCGATGAAAATGGTAACCAAAACAATGAAAGTGGTGAGTATATTTTACTCTCTGAAGAAATGGTAGTAAATGATATTAAAATGCCTAAAGTAAGGGCTTGGTATTATAATAAAGACGATAAATATCTAGGAACAGATATTTTAAAATAATTAACTACTCTATTGATTTTCCTAGAAGGTCTAGATCGTTTTCCGTTGTTTTTTTAGCTTTAAATTTAACTTCATCTACAACATAAGTATTTGAAATTGAATCATGCCAACCTCTACCTATATCTCCTAAAAATGACAAAGCATCAAAAGGTATATATCTACATAAGCTTCTAATAAATATATCTGAAACTTTTGGTTTTGACCCATCTTCCATAACCACAATAGTTTTAGTGACAAATTTTCCCAATGATTTTTGAAATAAAGTTTCCATTGTCATAAAATAAACAACTCCAATCAGAAAGCTTATGATATAATCTTCAATTCCGCTAATAGTTGAAAAATAATTTAATGGTCCTTCAATGCCTAATAAAGCAATCAAGCCAATTACAACTCCAATTAAAAATAAAAAAGCATAAAACCCTGCAATATCAATTATCATATTAACAAAACGTTTTTCCCTGCTTGCATAAATATGTGGAGTTACTAGAAAATTTTGTTCAATCATAAAAGTAGTATAATATCATCTTGAATAAAACTAGATAATTTAAAACAAAAAACGCCTCTAACGAGGCGTTTTTTTATAAACACTTATTAAAAATTAACTTCCACACATTAAGCAGTCGTCACCCTCAGCAGCTTTTGCCTGTGCAATAAGCGCTTTCATCTCTTCTGGAGACATTGGCTGGACTTCGGTATTTTGTTGGGCAAACTTAGCAGCTGTATTAGCAGCTTTTTGTTTTTGTTTTTCAACAATACTTGCTTCAACTTGAGCAACTTGAATAACTTCTGTAGCTTCTTTAGTCTCAGCAACTGGCTCTTCTTTTTTCTTAGTGTCTAGGGTAAACTTAATGGCATCAACGGCACTCTTAGTACGTAAATAATACATTCCTGTTTTTAAGCCGCTTTTCCAAGCGTAAAAATGCATTGATGTTAGTTTAGCCATTGTAGCACCTTCCATAAATAGGTTAAGTGATTGAGATTGGTCTATAAAATAACCTCGTTGGCGAGACATATCAATTATGTCTTTCATACTAAGCTCCCAAACGGTTTTGTATAGCTCTTTAATGTCTTGAGGGATAACATCAATGTCTTGCACAGAACCGTTTGCTCGCATGATATCTTGTTTTAGGCCTTCATTCCAAAGTCCTAATTCAACAAGGTCTTCTAGTAAGTGTTTGTTTACCACAATAAATTCACCAGAAAGTACACGACGTGTGTAAATGTTTGATGTGTAAGGCTCAAAACACTCATTATTTCCTAAAATTTGTGATGTACTTGCAGTTGGCATTGGAGCCACTAATAATGAGTTACGTACACCATGTTTTTTAACTTGTTTACGTAATTTTGCCCAATCCCAATTTCCACTTAATTCTTCATCTTTTATTCCCCAAAGATTATGTTGGAATTCTCCCTTGCTTATTGGTGAACCTTTGTAAGTTTGGTAAGTGCCATCAACTTTTGCTTCTTCCATACTTGCTGTTACAGCCGCAAAATATAAGGTTTCAAAAATATCTTGGTTTAGTTTTTTGGCTTCATCACTTGTAAAAGGTAAACGTAAACTAATAAAAGTGTCAGCAAGTCCTTGAACTCCTAAACCAATTGGTCTGTGGCGGAAATTAGAGTTTTCGGCCTCTTTAACAGGATAATAATTTCTGTCAATAACTTTATTTAAGTTTTTAGTAACACGTTTTGTTATTCTGAACAACTCTTTATGGTCAAACTCACCATTTTTTACAAACATTGGCAACGCAATGGATGCCAAATTACAAACAGCGACTTCATCTGGTGATGTAAACTCTAAAATTTCTGTACAAAGGTTAGAAGAACGGATTGTACCTAAATTTTTCTGGTTGGATTTTCTATTTGCTGCATCTTTGTAAAGCATGTAAGGTGTTCCTGTTTCAATTTGAGATTCCATAATTTTTTCCCAAAGCTCACGTGCTCTTATTGTTTTACGTCCTTTACCTTCAGATTCATATTTAGTATATAATGCATCGAACTCTTCGCTATGTGTGTCAGGTAATCCTGGACATTCGTTAGGACACATTAAGGTCCAATCTCCATCCTCTTGTACTCGTTTCATGAATAAATCTGGAATCCACATAGCATAGAATAAATCTCTTGCACGCATTTCTTCTTTTCCATGGTTTTTCTTTAAATCCAAAAAGTCAAAAATATCTGCATGCCAAGGCTCTAAATAAATGGCAAAACTTCCTTTTCGTTTCCCTCCTCCTTGATCAACATAACGAGCTGTATCATTAAATACACGAAGCATTGGCACTATACCATTACTTGTACCATTAGTGCCTGCAATGTAACTTCCAGTCGCACGAATGTTGTGCATAGCTAGGCCAATTCCTCCTGCAGATTGAGAAATTTTTGCAGTTTGCTTTAAAGTATCGTAAATACCATCAATACTATCTTCTTTCATGGTTAGTAAGAAACAAGACGACATTTGTGGTTTAGGTGTTCCTGCGTTGAATAATGTTGGTGTAGCGTGAGTAAAATATTTTTTAGACATGAGCTCATAAGTCTCAATAGCAGCGTCTAGGTCATTTAAATGAATCCCAACTGAAACTCTCATCAGCATGTGTTGTGGACGCTCGGCAATTTGTCCATTTAACTTTAAAAGGTAAGAGCGCTCTAATGTTTTAAAACCAAAATAATCATATCCAAAATCACGGTTGTAAATAATTGTTGAGTCTAGTTTTTCTTTATTGTTCATAATCACCTCATATACCTCATCAGACAAAAGAGGTGCTTTTTTTCCTGTTCTAGGATTTACGTATGTATATAAATCTTCCATAACCTCACTAAAAGATTTTTTAGTGTTTTTGTGTAGGTTAGACACTGAAATTCTAGCAGCCAAACGTGCATAATCTGGATGAGCCGTAGTTAGTGTAGCAGCAATTTCGGCAGCAAGGTTATCCAACTCACTGGTGGTTACACCATCGTAAAGCCCTTCAATTACTCGCATAGCGACTTTTACAGGATCTACAAGTTCGTTTAAACCATAACATAATTTTCTTACTCTGGCTGTGATTTTATCGAACATCATTGGTTCTTTTCTGCCGTCTCTTTTTACTACATACATAATTATTGTTCTTTTTTATTTATTTCTGATACGTGTTCAGAAAACTGGTTAGTTAGTTATTCTTTATTTGTAATATCTTATTTTTCATTAAGATATAAATATGTTTTTTACTGAAACTATGTTAACAGGAAAACTCCTAGTTAATGAGAAACAATTCGTTAAAAAATTTTAAAAGTTCCGATTAGAAATCGGCGTCAAAACTGAATTTATCCTTTTCCTCTTCTTTATTGAGAACACCAGCTTTTTGGTATTCAGATACTCGTTTTTCAAAGAAATTGGTTTTTCCTTGAAGCGAAATCATATCCATAAAATCAAAAGGATTTGTTGAGTTGTATACTTTATCACAGCCAAACTCTCCTAATAATCTATCTGTTACAAACTCTAGATATTGGGTCATTAATTTAGCATTCATTCCAATTAAACTAACCGGAAGTGACTCTGTAATAAATGATCTTTCAATATCTAAGGCATTGGTTAATATAGCAGTGATTCTTTCTTTAGGCACTTTATTTATGATATGGTTTTCGTGCAAATGAACGGCAAAATCACAGTGCAATCCTTCGTCTCTTGAAATTAATTCATTAGAGAATGTTAGTCCTGGTAACAAACCACGTTTTTTGAGCCAGAAAATAGAGCAAAAGCTTCCTGAGAAAAAGATGCCTTCAACTGCAGCAAATGCAATAAGACGCTCGGCAAAACTTGGAGAATCAATCCACTTCAAAGCCCATTCGGCTTTTTCTTTTATTGCAGGAAATACTTCAATGGCCTTAAACAAATCGTCTTTTTCTTTTTCATCTTTCACATAAGTATCAATTAACAATGAGTATACTTCAGAGTGAATGTTTTCCATCATGATTTGAAATCCGTAAAAGAACTTTGCTTCAGTATATTGTACTTCAGACACAAAATTCTCGGCCAAATTTTCATTTACAATACCATCACTTGCAGCGAAAAAGGCTAACACATGTTTAATAAAATAGCGTTCGTCATCAGTCAATTTAGTATTCCAATCAGAAATATCTTGATGTAAATCTATTTCTTCAGCAGTCCAAATACTAGCCTCTTGTTTTTTGTACCATTCCCAAATATCATGGTGTTGGATTGGAAAAATTACAAATCGATCTTTGTTTTCTGCTAAAATTGGTTCTACTTGTTCTGACATTAATGCGAATTTTTATGAGTTTTTGTGATTTATTTTACTTCGATTTGGGACTAACAAAGATTCAAAAATACAGACGATAATGAAAGGTATTTTTATAAACATTGTAAACAAGTTTTTAACAACGAGTGGTTGTTTTCTTACATTAATAATTATTTGAAATTTAATACAATATATTGATTATCAATTAATTGTGTGATTAAAAAATTCAATATCCTAATGAGAATAAGGGTTGTGGCGTTTTTAAGTTTAGTAAAAAATTATAAATGTTTGGAAGTCTGTTTTTTGGGGTTTTGTATTAAATAAAAAGTGAGAATGGTACCATTCTCACTTTTCCCCAATAATTAACTAAACTAACTAAAACTATAATAAAACAATGATAGTTTTCATTTTTAAAAAAGGGAAATAAAAAAACCAGAATTACATCTGGTTTTTTTGTTGATTAATAGCATTTAATCAGAAAGTGATTCCCTAAACTCACTTAATATTGTAATAATAGAATAAACCCTAATTGATAATTCGTGATACAAATATGACAAAACCTGTTATTGTTATCGCTTAAAAATGTATAGTTGGATGCAATTCTTGTATAGTTGGTAGTATTGAATATGGTTTTAATTAGTAATTTTACATCAATAGTTAAGATAATTATACTTAATTTACTACTTACTTAGAAATTTTATTTAATGATAAATGCTGTTATAGTTGATGATGAGCCAAAAGCCATACAAAGCTTGTCTTGGGAGCTTACGAATTTTAGCGATGAAATTACTATTGTCAATACATTTTCAAGTCCAGAGGATGCTTTGGAGTTTTTAAAAATTAACACTCCAGATTGTCTGTTTTTGGATATACAAATGCCAACCATGGATGGGTTTCAGTTTCTAGACAAGCTTACAAATCGTGATTTTCCAGTAATCATTACAACCGCTTATGATGAATATGCTATAAAAGCATTAAAGCATGAAGCTATTGATTATTTGTTGAAACCTATTGATTCTGATGACTTGAGCGATACCATTGAAAAAATAAAAAAATTCAACTCTAAGCTTATCCCTATTGATAAACTGGAACAGTTTTTTCTGAATTTCAATAATGTGCCTTCCCACCAAAAAATAACCATTAACTCTGACGGGAAACTTATATTCTTAAATATTGATGATATTATTTTTGTGCAATCTGATGGTAATTACAGCACCATACATTTAAAGAACAACCAAAAAAAGGTAGTTACAAAAAAACTCAAGGATATTAACAATATTCTTCCGCAAGGCAGTTTTTTTAGAACGCACAATTCATATATTGTGAATCTTCACAAAATAAAAGAGTTTTTAAAAACTGAAGGCTACCTGGTTATGGAATCTAACCACAAAATTCCTGTTGCGCGCCAACGTAAATCAGAATTTTTGGACAAGCTATAATGAAGTACAATCTCATTACATATAATTTAAAAACAAAACGTATTTCTTATGCTTTGTTACTATTCCTCCTAGGTCCTTTTTTGGCTTTGGCGCAAACCAATCAGGATTATGATCAAGAGTTTAATAACAACTTAAATGACATCCTATTTACTAGAACTAAAAGTTATACTGAACTGGAATCGATGCTTAAAACATTTAAAAACGATTCAGTTAAAATGAAACGCTTGCGCGAAAAAGCAATAGAATCTAGCTATTTTGAGGCAGAAAGTTATGCCTTAAATGCGCTTGGTGTTATTTACAGGAATATCTCAAAATATGAAAAAGCCATTGAATATCATGAATATGCTGAAGAAGTTGCTACATATACCGAAAATTTAGAGCTTAAAGTTTTAAGTTTGAATATGCTTGGCGTAGTGTACAGAAGGATGGATTTGGTCAGTTCTGCACTAGAATACCACTCACAAGCATTGGAATTTGCCAATACGGCAAACCCAATAACTGAAGAATTACGCCTCAGTATTGCGGTTTCGTTAAACAGTATGGGGAATATTTACTTAGTTCTCAAGCAATTTGATTTGGCGCTGGAACAATTTAATAAATCTCTTGAAATTGAAAAAGAAACTGAGAATAAGCTAGGACTTGCCATTAACTATCAAAATATTGGTTATGCAAAGGAAGCTAAAGGCATGCTTGGTGAAGCCCTCAAAGACTATCAAACCTCATTGAGATACAACGAACTAATTAATTCTGAAGTTGGCCGTGTTATTTGCTACAATAGTATTGGCAAGATTTATATAAAACAAAAAAAGTATGATGAAGCTCTTACCATTTTACAAAAAGCATTAACAAAGGCACTTAAAATTGAAGATCAATACTACATAGCTACATCATACACTAATTTGGGCTGGCTGGAAAGCCTTACTAACAAAGAAAAGCTTGCAGAAGAACATTTAAAAAAAGCGGTTGAAATTTCCAATAATTACAACTTGCTTACATCAAAAATTGAGGCTCTTCAATATTTATCTGAAAATTATGCTAAAAAAGGTGATTTCGATATAGCTTTAAGAGATTACAAAATAGCTGATTCTTTAGAACAAACCATTAATAACCAAAGAAATTTATCTTACATCAATGATTTGATAATAAAATATGAAAGTGAAAGTAAAACCAATACCATTAAAGCGTTGGCTAATGAAAATGAGTTAGTAAAATCAAGACTCGAAAAAAACAGGCTTTCATTATTATTTGCTCTTTTGGCTATTGTTTTGGTAACCGTTCTTCTTATTATTTTTAATAGACAACAACAGATAACACAAGAGAAAAAAATATTGACACTGGAGCAGAACATGTTAAAAAGCCAGATGAACCCTCACTTCATCTTTAATTCTTTAAACTCCATAAAGCTTTACATAATTAATAACGAAAAAGAAAATGCTGTTTACTATTTAAACAAATTCGCCAAATTGATTCGTAAAATTTTAGTGGTCTCAAATGAAAAAGACATTTCATTGGCAGATGAGTTGGATACCATGAAACTTTATATGAACATTGAGAATATTAGATTTTCAAATGAAATAGATTTTAACATCAACATAGACAAAGGCATAAACCCGGAAAATATTAGAGTGCCTTCATTAATTTTACAACCTTTTTTAGAAAATTCGTTGTGGCACGGTCTGTCATCAAAAACTGGCGACAAAATTATTACACTTAATGTTAACAAAGATACTGACCATTACATAACCATTTCTATAACAGATAATGGTGTTGGCAGAAAAGTGTCAAATGAAAGGAAGCTCAACAAAACCTTAAAACGTAAATCTATTGGCATAGAATTAACAAAAGAACGTTTGTTTAATTTCTCCAAACGCTTTGCAAAAATGTATGATTTAAAAATTATTGATTTATTTGATGATCAAAACAATGCAGCTGGCACAAAAGTTATTTTAAATATCCCAGTGTAGTTATTTGGTCATTTTTTCAGCCACTTTTTCCAATTCCATATACCAATCTTCGCCGAACTTTCTAATCAAGGCTTCTTTTACAAATTTATAAACAGGAACCTGAAGTTCTTTGCCAAGTGTACAAGCGTCATCACAAATGTACCAATGGTGGTAATTTACAGCAGAGAACTCACTGTAGTCTTTAACCCTTACAGGATATAAATGGCATGACACAGGTTTTTTCCACTTAATATCACCTTGATTATAAGCTTCCTCAATGGCGCAAAGTGCTGTGTTATGCTCGTCAAATATTACATAAGCGCAATCAGCTCCATCAATTAAAGGTGTTTCATGTTCGCCATCGTCATTTGTAGTGAATTTACCTTGAGCTTCAATTGCTTTGATGCCTTCTTTTCTTAAGTAAGGCTTAATTGTTGGATAAATGTCTTCCAAAATTTTAGTCTCTGCTTCTTCAAGAGGTGCTCCAGCATCACCATCAACACAACAAGCCCCTTTGCATGCAGATAAATTACACACAAAGTCCTTTTTAATAATATCTTCTGAAACTATTGTTTTTCCTAGCTGAAACATTTTTTTAGACACTTAATTCCAAGCAAAAATAGATAAACTTTACCTTTATTTAATGATCAATATTGCTTTAATAGATTACTTTTGCCAAAAATTTACATTCATAAGTCATGGAACTTAATTTTAAAGAAATATTTACTGTATTCATGGTGCTGTTCGCTGTAATTGATATTGTTGGAAATATTCCAATTATTATTGATTTACGCAAAAAAGTAGGCCATATCCAGAGTGAAAAAGCGTCTATCATTGCAGGTGTTATTTTGATTGTGTTCTTGTTTGTTGGAAAAAACATTCTCTCACTTATTGGAATTGGAGTAAACAGTTTTGCAGTTGCTGGAGCTTTCATCCTATTCTTCATTGCTTTAGAAATGATTTTGGGTATAACACTTTATAAAGAAGAAGAAAATAATGCCATGACTGCTAGTATTTTTCCCTTGGCTTTCCCATTAATTGCTGGTCCAGGAAGTTTAACAACTTTACTATCTTTAAGAGCTGAATACAGCCTTGAAAACATTATTGTTGCGGTAATAATGAACGTTATTGTTATTTATATTGTACTTAAAACCTCAGCAAAAATTGAACGTGTTATAGGACAAAACGGAATCAGTATTATTAGAAAAGTGTTTGGTGTTATCTTACTTGCTATTGCAGTAAAATTATTTGCTCATAATATTAAAGAATTATTTATACAGTAATGAAGATTTTTACATACATACTCACAGTTCTTGCTGTTTTGTTAATAGGATATAACGTCACCCAAATTAATTTTGATGCGCCTTTTGAAGGTGAAAGTATGGTGGCTTTAATCACCATTTTTGCAGGACTTTGTGCTATAATTTTACTTGCTATTTTGCGAGTTTCAAAAAAAATTGAACAAACCATAAAACGAAAAAGCTAATGTTTGATGTGCTTATCATTGGTGGAGGAGCTGCTGGTATGTCTTGTGCTTTGGTTTTGGGTTCAGCTCACAAAAGACCTTATGTTGAAGATAAACATATCGGCATTTTTACGCACGATAAAGCATCTCACTTGCAAACAGCTTTATTTAATAACGTGCTTGGACTGACTCCAGGAACAACTGGAGCATCAATATTAAAAAGTGGCAAGAAACAACTTTCTACTTTATATCCTCATATCACACAAATTGACAAGGAAAAAGTTTTTGAAATAAAACGAGTTTCTGAAGTTTTTCAAATAAAAACAAACAAAGGCACTTATACTTCAAACATTGTTATAGTTGCTGTTGGCTATGCGAATCTACTCACTATAAAAGGATTAGAACAATACGTTAAACCTCATCCAAGAACTAATCCTGAAAAAAATAGGATTTGGTTAGAAAACACAGATCATCTTATTTCTAAAAATTTATACGTTGCTGGAACTTTAGCAGGATGGCGAAGTCAATTTGCAATCGCCTCAGGAAGTGGAGCACATGTTGCTACAGACATTTTAACCCTTTGGAATGACGGCAAGCATACCAAAGTTCATGATAAGGCTTAAAAAACCTACTTATTCTATCCATTTATGTCACTTTCTTACTAATCTGAATAAATTTATTTACATTTGATAAATTTGAAATAAAGAAAAAATTGGTTTTAAAAATGCTTAAATATTCGAAAATTCGTAAAGATTTAGATATTGAAAACATGAATGGGAATACAGAAGATTTAGCGTTTTTTACTCATTTTCTTCACAACTATACTAATGGTGTTTCTAAATCATTTAAGAAGAGAGCGGTTGAATATTACAACCAACAACACAATGACTTAAGTATAGCTTCCGAACCAGAATTACAAGCAATGCTTCCGATTAAATGGGATATTCCATTTCCGAGTCCTCAAAATCCAGAATTTACTTTCATTGACCTTTTTGCAGGAATTGGTGGATTTAGAATCCCTATGCAAGAAATAGGTGGAAAGTGTGTGTTTTCATCTGAATTTAACTATCACGCCCAAAGAGCCTATGAATTAAATTTTGGGGAAGTTCCATTTGGAGACATAACTAAACTTGACTTAAATATTGTTCCAAAACATAATGTTTTATGTGCAGGCTTTCCTTGTCAACCATTTAGTATTTCAGGAAAAATGAAAGGTTTTGAAGACACTAGAGGAACTTTAATTTATCACGTATTTAAAATTATTGAAAAAAGAGAACCAGAAGTCGTTTTATTAGAGAACGTAAAACATCTTTTGTATCACGATAAAAAAAGAACCTTAACAACCATAATTCAACATTTAGAGGAATTAGGGTATAAAGTTTCCAAAAAAGTTTTAAATGCTTCTGATTTTGGCGTTCCTCAAAACAGGGAACGAATAATCATCATTGGTCATAAAAATAAAAAATTTGATTTTTCAAAATTAAAAACAAAACCTAAACCAGTTTTAAAAAGCTTTTTAGATAAAGAAAATGACTTTGAATTTTTAGATGAGCCATACACAATTCTTGAGGAAATGAAAACTCAAGATTCGGGTTTAATATTCGCAGGTTATAGAAATAAAACGATACGAAAAGCCGGAGTTCGCCCAAATACAAAACATTTATCTCGTGTTCACAAGCAACCAAATCGGATATATTCAACAGATGGTGTTCATCCAGCCTTACCTTCTCAGGAATCATCAGGTAGGTTTTGGATATATCACGAAAATAAAGTTAGAAAGCTGACCATTCAAGAATGTTATAGGATAATGGGCTTCCCTAAAAAATTTAAACTAATTAATAATCGGTCAGAATTGTATAAGCAAGTCGGTAATTCAGTTGCAGTTCCTATGATTAAGGAAGTAGCTTCTCAAATAAAACAACAGTTAATTACATCAGTCAAAATAAAAGATGCCGAATACATTTCTTAAAAAAGCATTTGACGAATCAATGAAAGTAGTTGGTTCTGACAATAAAATCAAATCAGATTTACCAAAAACCATAACAAAACATTTAGACGTTATTCTTGCGAAATCGGAATCAGCAAAAGGCGTGCTAACAGTAATTCTTACAAGCATAGTTTATAAAACATTAAATCCAACACAAGATATTAGAAACCATCAAACAAGCATTGACAACGGTTATTCTGGTAGAACATTTGATACAAAGTACATTACACCATTTCTTAAAAGCGCAAAATTCCCCGCAATGGCTGAAAGCGGATGGTTAACACGTTCTCTTGAGCAAAAAGCTCCTTATGACAAAAATTATTCTGGAGCTATAAGACCTAATTTACTTAAAACCTCATTTTTAGAAACCATTGATTTTGTTCAAAAAGGAAAAGATTTAGACAAATACCTTAGCTATTTAATGCAAGGATTAATCATAAAAAGAAATAGTCAGGAGATTGATTTGGCCAAACCATTAAACCTTCCTATTTCAACAATAACTAATTTACTTACAAACCATTTTAACGCTAAATACACAGCAGACGGAGCTTCTCGTCTACCAGTTCTGGCTTTGTTTGCAGCCTACGAATGCCTAATGAAAGAAGCTAAAAGATTTGAGGGAAAAACGCTTCTTGAAATTGAAAGCCACACTTCTGCGGACACTAGAAGTGGAAGAATTGGAGATATCGATATTGTGGATAACAAAGGAAAAGAGTTTGAAGCAGTAGAAGTTAAACACGGAATACAAATTAATGCACAACTAGTAAAAGACGCTTTTGAAAAATTTAAAACAACACAAGTAAATAGATATTATCTATTATCAACAGCAGATATTGACACAAGTGAATCAGATAAAATCGAAAAAGAAATTGAAAGAATAAAGAACATTCACGGTTGCCACGTCATTGCAAATGGACTTATAAACTCCCTAAAATATTATTTACGACTTTTATCAGAGACATCTGAATTTATATCTAACTATGTAGATTTAATAGAATCAGACACAGCACTGAAATATGAACATAAGAAAAAATGGAATGAACTAATTTCAGAAATGTAGTGCCAACTATTAAACACATTATATTATCTAAGGCAAAAACAACCTGATTTTTTCAGAGCAGATTTTAAAAAGCCTTATTATTCTTGAACACCTTCCTGTATCAACTCATTTATACGAGCCAACATCACATCATTACTGTTTAGAATTTGTGTGTATGCTTCGTCTCCAAATAATTGCTCAGCTAGTTTTGCCTTAATATATAGTTTTACCTCATCAGCATAGGCAACAAAGGTTATTTTATAGCGAGCTCTTGCATTGTAGTATTCGTTGAAACGATTGAACATATCATCAGACACTTCATAATTTTCAATAAATCCTTCTTTAGTAATATCTAAAAAACTCGATCTGTTAGCATCTAGATCTTCAAACACAAAATAATCTAAAACGCCACTTCGTAGAATTAAATCAATGGTTTGATTTTCCATTTTCTTATTAATTGGTACAAATTCATCAGGTATAATACCTCCTCCTCCATAAACTACTTTACCTTTTGGAGTGGTGAATTTTAAGGAATCTGCTACCTCGATTCTATCTTCATTGGATAGTTCTCCATTTTGAATGCGTTTGTAGTACTCATGATAATAATCTTCATTGCCTTTCTCATAAGAACGTTGAATAGAGCGTCCTGTAGGTGTGTAGTATCTGGAAATAGTCAATCGTATTGCGCTGCCATCGCCAAGTGCCATTTCGCGTTGCACCAACCCTTTTCCATAAGAACGACGACCAACAATGGTGCCTTTGTCATTGTCTTGTAAAGCTCCTGCTATAATCTCGCTGGCTGAGGCTGAGTTTTCATTAATCAGGACAAAAACTTCACCATCTTCAAAATCGCCTCTTCTAGTAGCATAGCTTTTTTCAATTTTTCCGCTTTTATTTTTAGTGAATAGGATGAGCTTGTTGTTTTCTAAAAACTCATCAGCTATTTGCTCTGCAATGTTTAAAAAACCTCCTGGATTATCTCTTAAATCCAACACTAACTTCGTTGCACCTTGATCTTGCAACTTATCCAACCCTTTTTTAAACTCCTTATAGGTTGATTCGGCAAAACGATTAATTTTTATATATCCTAAATTGTCTGAAAGCATGTAGGCTGCATCAACACTAATGATTGGTACATCGCTTCGCTTAACAGAAAATTCAAGCATTTTGCCTTCTGTTGGTCTGAAAACTTTTAAATCTACTTTGGTATTCTTTTCACCTTTAAGCCTGTTTACAACAGCATCATTGCTCCAGTTTTCTCCATAAATTGGTTCGCCATTAGCGACTACAATACGATCACCTGCTTTTATTCCAGCTTTATAACTTGGTCCTCCCTTAAGTGGTCTGATTACTGTGACTGTATCTTTGTAAGTGTAAAAACTAATCCCTATACCAACAAAATCACCCTTCATGTTTTCGGTTACACTTTGTAAATCTTTTTTGGGAATATATGTGGAGTGAGGATCCAGATTGTCTAAAATTCTATTTACTGTAACATCAACGATACTATCAGTGTTTATATCATCAACATACTCATAATCTATATAATCTATTAAGCGATTGAGTTTGTCTTTTTTTGAGTTTGAGGTGAATAACCTATCTGAAGTATCAGTAAAACTCAATTTGCCACCAATAAAAATGCCTGCAGCAACAGCAACTCCAATAATAAGTGGTATGTATTTTTTTTGAATTTGCATTACGTTAAATCACTAATATGTTTAGTATCAATTTTAGCTTTTTGTAAAAACTGAATTCCTGAATCATCTTTATAGGCTTCTTTATAAACTACTCTTACAATACCAGCTTGATGAATTAACTTACTACACTCTTTGCAAGGTGACAAGGTAATATATAAGGTTGCGCCTTTGCATGATTGTGTTGAAGACGCTACTTTTGAAATCGCATTGGCTTCAGCATGCAACACATACCATTTGGTGTAACCTTCATCATCTTCACAAAAATTCTCAAACCCTGTTGGTGTTCCATTATAACCATCAGAGATTATCATTCTATCTCTAACAATAATCGCTCCAACTTGCTTGCGTTTGCAATAGGACAATTTTCCCCATTCTTCAGCCATTCTTAAATAGGCTTTGTCATATTTAAGCTGTTTTTTCTCTGACATTAATATTTTAATTGTTTAAAAGGTACTATAAATTTCAGTATCTATACTAACGAAGATACTTGCTTCCTATTTTAATTACAATGCTTTATCGTTAAATTTTTACCAAACTTTGAACTGCAAATCTTAATTTTTTAAGACGAAATTTTAAAGCTTTAATTTATTTCAAAGATTGATGATGCTGGTTTTTGTTCGTTAAAAGCTTCTAACCCACATTCTAAAAATGCAGCATATTCTTCTTCGTTTGGAGTATAACCAACTGGATTATTTAATACTGTTTTACCATCTGGACTTAACAATGCATAAAAAGGTTGTGAGTTAGACTGGAAAAACTGTGTTTGAAAATGAGCCCATTTGTGCCCATAATTTGTCAGCTGTCTGGTTCCACCATTAATTCTACTTACTAAAATCTGCTCGTCTTCTGGCAACTCCTTTTTATCGTCAACATAGAGTGAAATTATCACAAAGTCATTACGCAATAAAGCATCTATTTTTTCATCTGGCCAAACGTGTTCTTCCATTTTTCTACAGTTTACACATGCATATCCTGTAAAATCTAACATGATTGGTTTATTTACCTTTTCAGCATAAGCGATACCTTCTTTTAGGTCTTTAAACGTTTCAAGGTTGTTTGGCGAATCATTTGGATATAAAAAACTGTAACCAACTGGTGGTGCTAAACCGCTTAACAAGGTTAACGATGTAAATGTGTTTGTGTCTTTATTCACTCTAAATCCTGAAATCAGATAAACCGAAAATGCAAAAACAAGAATACCAAAAGCTATTCGTGAAAAGGATAATTTCTTAATTGGCGAATCGTGAGGAAATTTAATTTTACCAAACAAATACAACGCCAAGCCTAAGAAAATAAGAATCCAAATTCCTAAAAAGACTTCCAGTTTTAAAATTCCCCAATGTTTTACCAAATCGGCATTTGATAAAAACTTAAATGCCAATGCCAATTCTAAAAATCCTAAAACCACTTTAGTTGTATTGAGCCATCCACCTGATTTTGGCAACGAGTTAAGCATATTTGGAAACATAGCAAACATAGCAAAAGGCAAACCAAGTGCTAAACCAAAGCCACCCATTCCAGCCGTTAATTGCCACGCTCCACCATCAGCAGTTAAAGAGCCTGCAAGTAGTGAGCCTAATATTGGTCCAGTACATGAAAACGAAACGATTGCTAATGTAAGTGCCATAAAAAATATGCCAAGTGCACCACCAATATTTTCGCCTTTACTGGTTTTGTTTGTCCAACTTGCTGGTAAGGTTAATTCGTAATACCCAAAAAACGAGAACGCAAAAAACATGAAAATCAAAAAGAAAATGACGTTGAGAACTACGTTAGTTGAAATCTCATTTAAGATGTCTGGATTGATAGAATCTATTAAATGAAACGGAATACTAAGCACTAAGTACACCGCTAAAATAAAGAAGCCATAAAGAATTGCTTTAGAAATACCTGACCCTTTTTTGCTGTTCTTTTTTGTGAAAAAACTAACTGTTAAAGGTATCATTGGGAACACACAAGGTGTTAACAAGGCTAACAAGCCTCCTAAAAACCCTAATCCAAAAATGCTCCAGAGTGATTTTCCTTCATCAGAACCATCAGTAACGGTTGTGATTTCGCCTTCGCAAGTGGTATCTAATTTTAAAATATCTTCAGGTTGAATGCCATACAACTGATTGTTTACTGCTGTATTATCAATAGCTATATCTTCACCTGTTGTTTGTTGAGCGCTGGTTTCACCTGATGCTGATATTTGAAATAAAAACGGATTATCTGGTTTAAAAATACATTGCTCGTCATCACAAGTCATGTAGTTAAGGACTCCTGTTATTGTTGCACTTTCAGACAGTAACTTTATGCGTTGCGAAAATCGAGCTTCATTATAAAATTTAGTAACCACCATTTCAAACACAGAATCGTGTTTGGTGACTCTATTCAATTCATCTTCAACAACACTTTCTATAAGTTCAAAGTCGTCATTTTCTTCAAAAATAAATTCGGTTGGAAGTGGACCGTCGTCACTATCTTTAAATTGTGAGTAAATTGCCCAATGCTCATCCATATAAGCAGTAAAGGTCAGTTCAAACTCATTATCGTTAATTTTCTTGCTCTCAAACTTCCAATCTACTGGATCTAAAATCTGAGCTTGAGAAAAAAAACCAGTAAAAATAGCAAGTAGTAGTAAAAATCTCTTCATTATTTGGGTGTTTGCTATTACAAATAAATTAAAAAATATAAGACCATAGTTATAAATAGGTGTTAATATTAATTCAAACGAACTATTAGTCTTGCTGAAAAAATTGACTAAATTTAGTTTTTAATAAATAAACACCAACCAAAATACTTTTTCTTATGTCATTAAAATCTCCATTAATAATTATTTTTTTCCTCGCTTTATGCAACCTAAACGCACAATCACATTCAGAAAAAATAAGTGAATTAGATGCTTATATTCAAAAGGGAGTTGAGCTTTGGAATCCTCCAGGTCTAGCGGTAACCGTGGTAAAAGATGGTGAAATTATATTTAAAAAAGGATATGGTGTTACTACAATTGGTTCAAACAACAAAGTAGATGAAAATACACTTTTTGTTTGTGCTTCAACAACCAAGGCTTTCGTAGCAGCAGGATTAGCAATTTTGGTTGATGATGGAAAAATACATTGGGACGATAAGGTGATTAACTACCTTCCAGAATTTCAGCTTAAAGATTCTTACCTAACACGCGAAATCACCATAAGAGATTTACTAACACATAGAACTGGATTAGGAAATACTGACTATTTGTGGAGCATGATGACTATAAGTAGTGATAGTGCACTATACAAAATGAGAGAGGTTGAAAAAACATACTCTCTACGCTCCAGTTTTATCTATCAAAATTTAATGTATTTGGCAGCAGGAAAAGTTATTGAAGTTGTTAGCGGACAAGATTGGGGCAATTTTTTAAAAGAACGCATTTACCAACCTTTAGGAATGAATAATACCTACCCTTTATTGGAAATGGTGAAATCAATTAAAAATAAAGCAGACGCTCATTATGATTTTGAAGGAAAAATTACAAAAATTGAACAAATGTCTGCCGACAATATTGGTCCAGCAGGCTCTATGTGGTCTTCGGTAAATGATATGGGGAAATGGATTCAGTTTTTATTAAACAATGGTGTAAAAGGTAATGACACACTCATTTCTCCTACTAATTTTAAGGAACTTTTTAAACCTCAACAAATAATTCCCGCAAATGAGTTTTATCCAACACAACAAATCACAAAACCCAATTGGATGACCTATGGTTTGGGTTGGTTTCAGCATGACTATAGAGGAAAAATGGTGCAATTTCATACTGGAAGTTTAGCTGGAATGGTTGCCATAGCTGGAATGATTCCAGAAGAAAATATTGGCGTTTATGTGATGGGGAATTTAGACCATGTTGAGTTGCGTCACGCTGTAATGTATACAGTATTCGATCTGTTTATGGATGGAAAAATAACCAAGGATTGGAGTAAAGAACTCTATGCATTATATCATCCAGATTCTGAAACACAAAAAGATCCAGAGCCAATAAAAAACACCAAACCAAGTTTTGAAACAACTGCGCTTATAGGAACTTATACAAATACGCAATATGGTTCTATTAAAATATCGAAAAAAGGAAATCAGTTAGCTTTTAATTTAAATAACACCCTTTTAGGAACCATGAATCATTGGCACTATGATACTTATAAAGGTGTTTTTGATAAAAAAGAGTACGGAACTGCGATGGTGAGCTTTGTTAGAGGTGCTGATGGCAAACTAAACTATTTAGAGATTTTTGGTGAACAGTTTTATATAAGTAAATAAAACGTTTCAATCACTTTTTAAAAATAATGTGACTTTTTAAAAATACTTGTGTCTTAATAATAAACGGTCTAGAGTTATTAAGACTAATGAAACATAAAGTAAATCCTTAAGCCTGAGCTAACAAGGGATCTCTAAAAAGAAACATTAGCAGAAAATACTTAATTGACAATTAAACTCCACTATAACTAATTTGAATATATATAAACCATTCATTTAAATGAATGGTTTTTGTTTTAGCAATTTTTAGGTTTCCGAAAGTTACTATCTCATAACTCTTAAATGAAGCAACTACTAATGTGTATTCTTATTTTCAAACTGTTATTAATCAATTTTTTGAGAAGAACTATTAAAAGAGACTATTGTTTTTCAATGGGTTTTTATTTGAAATTGTATTAAACCAAAAAAGTTCAACATTTCTAAAATTTTTTAAATTTTCTGCTTTTCTTAAATTAATGAGAAGTTGAAAGAACTTTTAAAACTTTCCTTTTATTAGAACTTTCAATTAAAATAAACTGGATTTGATTTTTCAATACATTAATTGGAATTTCAGTTTCTCCATTAATCTGTTGTTTGCTTTTAAAAGCGACTCTACCCATTAGATCATAGAGTGCAATAGTAACTTCTTCATACAAGCCATTAATCTGAAGCTTATTGTTTACATATTTTGCATCGATACTATTGTAATTATTCTCTTTATCATCCATTGTAATTGTAGTACAACCTGCTTGTATTGCGCCATAAGAACGATACCCTGTAAAAGTAATATCATCAGATGCAATGGTTCCTGGTAATATACCATCGCCATACCCTTCGTCATAAGTATAACCATTATGACTTACATATAAACCAACAAAATAAAACTCTTCTTCATTGGCTATGCCAATATCTGAAGGCGTAAAATTAATTACAAAATTTCGCTGTGTGTTAGACGATAAAGTAGAATTAACCGAAGTGATATAGTTTAGCCCTCCATTTCCAACGTTGCCAGAATTAGGTATCGAGTACAACCCTCCAGAATTGGTGTCTATGGCAATAGCATAAGAAGCTTCAAATCCTTCAGGAAATGTAATTGTACTTCCATAACCATAAGCATTGCTATTTGTTATAGCTATTCTGTATGGATCATTAGAGTCATCTACGGTTTGATCAATTGTATTTCTGCCAGATGCACTTGTCGCAATATAAAAAACTAAGACATCATTGAACTCAACTTCATATCCATTCGAAAAATGCATGGTAATATCATCGCCACTATATGTCTTGAGAAAATGACCATTTCCAATAACACCACTTGCTCCAGTATTATAATTTGCATAACAAGGTGGTGGTGGTAATTTTTCTTGTGAATTAATTGAGCTTACCATAAAAATAACAATACAAATTATGTATAAGTTAACTTTCATAAATAGAAGTCTTTACACCTTTTTAAAGATAGCTCATTTAATGATAATATTAAAATCTACTTTTGAATTAAAACCAAAAAAGTCCAACATTTCTGCTGGACTTTTCTATTTGCTCCCCCTCTTGGGCTCGAACCAAGGACCCTTTGATTAACAGTCAAATGCTCTAACCAACTGAGCTAAGGAGGAGTGTTTTTCGCTTTTGCGAGTGCAAATATAAATATATTTTAAAATACCACAACTATAATTAATAAAAATCTCTAATTAAAAATTGCCTTAAAAACATCGTTCCCATTGGCAAAAAGCACCAAGGCAATTAATATAAAGAAACCTACCATTTGTGCGTACTCCATAAACTTATCGCTTGGTTTTCTTCCTGAGATCATTTCATATAGTAAGAACATAACATGACCACCATCTAACGCTGGAATTGGCAGTAAGTTAAGTACACCCAACATGATCGATAAAAACGCTGTTAAGTTCCAGAAATCTGGCCAACTCCAAGTGTCTGGGAAAATGTCAAAAATAGCTTTAAAGCCTCCAACCCCTTTGTAAGCTCCAGTGCTTGGACTAAAAATTAATTTCAATTGTGTCCAGTAGCCTATTATTTGGGTTTTAAATTTTGTTAAGCCAACTCCTATGCTTTCTCCAAAACCATATTCTTTTCTAATAATATCGTAATAATCAAGTCGCTCTATATCGCTTAAATTCCCACCAGGATAAACGCCTAATTTACCTTCGTTGTCAACTTTGAGTTCGCGAGAAATGGTTTCGTCTCCACGAAGCAATTCAACTTGAACTGTTTGGTTTTTGAGAGGTTCTAATCGACTTCCTACTTGATCAAAATACTTTAAGGGACTTCCGTTTACAGACAAAATTACATCATCTTTCTTTAAATCGACAGATTTGTTTAATGATGAATCAGACACTCTACCAACTATAAATGGATAACGCAACTCGAAGAAACTCCTACTCTTGCTTCCACTTAATTGGCCTAAAAAGTCTTCCGGAAGTTTGATTTCTTGTGTTTCCCCTTCTCTTTCAATGGTCAATACTTGTGCTTCAAGAAGATGTTTCTTTAAATCAGAATAATTGACAATTTTATTATCGTTAATCGCCAAAATCTTATCTCCTGTTTTAAAACCATATTCCAATAATAAAGGGTTTTCAATCCAGTAACCATCTTCAATGCTATCTGCTTTAATATCAATATCGCCATAACCAAAAGCTAAGAAAATGTAAATGATTGCTGCCAAAATAAAGTTGACTGTGACTCCTCCAAGCATAATAATAAGTCGTTGCCATGATGGTTTTGAACGGAATTCCCAAGGTTCAGGTGGTTTTGCCATTTGTTCCTTGTCCATACTTTCATCAATCATTCCCGAAATTTTCACGTAACCACCTAAAGGTAGCCACCCTATTCCATAAACGGTTTCTCCAATTTTCTTTTTGAAAAGTGAATATTTTATATCAAAAAAAAGGTAGAATTTTTCTACTCTGGTCTTGAATAATTTTGCTGGTATAAAGTGACCTAATTCGTGTAAAACGATTAGTAATGACAAGCTCAATAAGAATTGAGAAATTTTAATTACAAACTCCATGTATCTTTAGTCAAAAAATTTAACGCACAAAAGTAAAGTTTTAATACAACAATAGAAAACTAAATATTTGCTGTGTTATTGTTTTAACAAGGATTTGTGAATTGTTCCAGAGCTAGTCTCAAGTTTTAAAAAATGTAAGCCTGATGAAAGGTTGCCAACATCTATTCTCTCTTGGTTTAAAAATTCAATAAGATTCTGACCTAACATGTTATAAACAGTTATTTTATGAATGGCAAGACCATTTGGTTTTTGAATGGTCACAACATTTAGTGCTGGATTAGGCACTAGCTTAATCTCTGATTGAAAAGATAGGTCATTAGTACTTAGCAATACCGTGTTGTTTCTTGAAATTAAATCGGCTTCTGGGTCAAACTCAACAGATGCAATATCAAACAGTACTGATCTGTCAAAAGTTTCACCATTAAAGGTATGGTCTAATATTTCATCTTGCATTTCGCCTCCTGAACCATGAATACGAACCCTTACTGGAGCTTCAAAAAAACTAACTGAAGCATGGCTTTGAGCTTGACTTAATGTAAATCTAATCATGTTAGAACTTGGAAGAGACCATTCAACAGTAAAGCTTGGATACCCTTGATTGTAAATCCAATCATTAAAGAATTCTGTGAGGTTTTCTCCACTGGCTGTTTCCATAATGGCTTTGTAATCTTCTGTTTTAGCATATCCATAAGCCAAATCAGCATCAGCTAAATAGTCTTTCATGCCTTGAAAAAAGTCTGTATCACCAAGTTGTTTTCGTAACATGTGTAACACCATTGAACCTTTACTATATGACAATCTACTGCTAAAAATTCGCCCAACGTTTGTAGTATCAGCATCTGTTAAGTATACTGCTCCTGAAGGTGCGCTAGTAATGGTATTTGTTCTACCTTCTTTCCAAGCTTTAAAATCTGTGTTACCATCTAAATTTTCAACAACTAAACCTGACAGGTAAGTCGCAAACCCTTCATTGAGCCAAATATCTTTCCAACTTCCACAAGTGATTTTGTTGCCAAACCATTGGTGAGCCAATTCATGTGCAACGAGATTTCTATTAAAATTTCCCATAAATGAAACGGTTGTATGCTCCATACCTCCTCCCCAACCAAACTGAGCATGTCCATATTTTTCATCAGCAAAAGGGTATTCTTCAAAAAGATTGGTAAACAAGTTCATGATATCTACAGTAATTGGAGTATCAATTTGTGCTTGAGCTAAACTTTCAGGGTAAACATAGTTTACAATATCAAAGGGATTCCCATTATTAGGCACATTATGCGAATAGGTTTCATAATTGGTCGCTGCAATGGCTATTAAATATGCAGGAATTGGATATTTGTGTTTAAAGTGTGTGATTTTATCAGAGCCATCAATGGTTTGGCTTTGTTCAACACCATTTGAAACTGCAAAATATTCTTCAGTTGAAGGGTTAAATTGAGGTGTTTTTATAAACACATCAATACTGTCTATTTTATCATTTAAATCTTGCTTGCAAGGCCACCAGCCTTTGGCTCCATAAGGCTCTGAAAGCGTCCAGATTATTGGGTCGCCATTATGTGTGGTTTGTTCAAATGAGTCTAGTCCTGAACTTATTGGATTACCAGAATAAGAAATGGTTAAGGAGTCTAAAACTCCAGTGTTTTGTGCCTGAGGCAATGTAATGACGACTTCATCATTTACATTTTGAATAAATGGCAAAGGATTGCCTCTTTGCATAACTTGCCAAACTGTAAGCGCTTGATCAATCTCAAAAGTTATTTGGCTCAAATTTTCTTTGGCTTCAAAATAGGATGTGACTTCACCAGAAATAAAAGAAACGTTTGGATCAACCTCAAACTCTAGTCTATGATATTTAAGGTCGTAATTTCCTGTATTAGTGTTTCTAACAAAATTAACACGATTAAGTGCTGCCTTTGTTTCGGCTTCAACAACAGCTTCAAAGTCTTGCGCATTTGTTCCTAAAAAAAGAAACAAAGCCATCAAGTTTAAAATTCTTTTCATAGCAATCAATTCATTGTTAAAAATACTAAATTATAAGCAATGTGTTGTATTTTTGCAGTCATCTTAAAACAAAGACATTTTAGTTCATGTTAGATTTCTTTAAAAGATTCAAATTTTTAGGAATTGTTTTGGCAATTCTTTCAGCAATTATCATCTCCATTTTCTATAACTTATTAAAGGTTGAAAAAAAATTGCCAATCTATCAACCCGCTTCTGTAAATGCCGAATTGGTAGATAGCACAATTCAGTATCAAAAAAAATATCACAAAATAGCTGATTTCAGACTGATTAATCAAAATGGCGAAACCGTTACTCAAGAAGACTATAAAGATAAAATTTACGTAGCCGATTTCTTTTTTACAACCTGCCAAACCATTTGTCCAGTCATGACTAAAAACATGGCTGAAGTTCAAAAAAAAATTATGCTTGATGATGAAATCATGCTGCTTTCTCACACTGTGACACCAGAAATTGACACAGTTGCGCAATTAAAACGCTATGCCATTGAAAAAGGTGTAAATGATGCAAAATGGAATTTGGTCACTGGTGATAAAAAACAAATTTATGAATTGGCAAGAAAGTCATATTTAGCAGTGAAAGATGATGGCGATGGAGGTCCTTATGATATGATTCATACCGAAAACTTTATGCTTATTGATAAGAAGCGTCAAATACGCGGCTTTTATGATGGCACAAATCCCGAAGAGATTAAACGCTTAATGGATGACATAGAAACCCTGAAAAAGGAAAAATAGCCTAATGTTTCCTCAAGTTTTTACTCATTTATCTAAAAAAAACAAACTTTTAAGCCTTTCACTTTTATAGGTTTAAACTTTACTTTACTTTTGCTTCTTTAAAATGAATCTAAATAAGGATGTCATTAACGATAGCAGATTTAAAAAAAGGAGAGCGAGCAATTATTATTGATAGTTCTTCAGAAGATATTCCATTAAAACTTTTAGAAATGGGATGCTTACCAGGAAACGTGGTACAATTATTACAATTAGCGCCTTTTCATGACCCAATGTACCTTAATATTAATGATAGTTATTTAGCCATCAGGAAAGAAACTGCGGCATTAATTATAATCGATATTATTAATGAGTAAACAAATAAATGTTGCGTTAATAGGGAATCCAAACACAGGAAAAACGTCTGTTTTTAATGCGCTCACTGGATTAAATCAAAAAGTTGGAAATTATCCTGGTATTACAGTAGATAAAAAAGAAGGTATCTGTAAACTGTCGCGAGGTGTAAAAGCCCATGTGTTAGATCTTCCCGGAACCTATAGCTTAAACGCATCTTCCTTAGACGAAAATGTTGTTATCGAACTGCTTTTAAACAAAAATGATAAAGATTTTCCAGATGTTGCTGTTATTGTTAGTGATGTTGAAAATTTAAAACGAAATCTGCTTCTTTTTACTCAAATTAAAGATTTAAAAATCCCAACAATTCTAGTTGTCAATATGGCAGATAGAATGTCTAGAAAAGGAATTTCTTTAAATATTGAATTACTTGAGGCAAGATTAAACACAAAAATTGCCCTTGTAAGCACTAGAAAAAATGAAGGCATTCAGGAACTAAAAACACTTATTGAAAATTATAAAAATTTATCTATTGAACCTTGTTTAGACACCTCAACTATTGATAGTGAGTATTTTGAAAGCCTTAAGAAGGCATTCCCAAATCAAGATTTATACAAGCTTTGGGTAGTTATTAGTCAGGATGCCAATTTTGGAAAAATTGATAGAAATGAATTGGATTTTTCAAAATTTAAAACCAAATCTAAAAGTGAGCTAAAACGCTTACAGCAAAAAGAAACCATAAAACGTTACCAATTTATCAATAGTGTTTTAAAAGAAGGGCAAACTATTGATGCTACAAAAGCAACTGGCTTAAGAGCACAGTTTGACAGAATACTAACGCATAAAGTTTGGGGTTATGCTATTTTCTTTGTGATTTTGCTCACAATTTTTCAAGCTATTTACGATTGGGCCAGTGTACCAATGGATTTCATTGATAGCTCATTTGCCTCGTTAGCAGATTGGATAAAAATGACCTTTCCTGAAGGTGGAAAATTCACCAACTTAATTGCCGAAGGTGTCATAGCAGGGATTGGTGGTATTGTTATTTTCATCCCACAGATTGCTTTTTTATTCTTGTTCATTTCAGTTCTTGAAGAAAGTGGTTACATGAGTCGTGTGGTCTTTTTAATGGATCGTGTGATGCGACGCTTTGGGCTTAGTGGGAAAAGTGTTGTGCCTTTAATTTCTGGAACAGCTTGTGCAATTCCAGCAATTATGGCAACCCGAAATATTGAAAACTGGAAAGAACGTCTAATTACCATATTAGTCACACCTTTTACAACGTGTTCGGCACGACTTCCAGTGTACTTAATTATTATTGCTTTGGTAATTCCTGAGGGTCGTTTTCTAGGGTTAAGCTACCAAGCACTAACATTAATGCTGTTGTATTTAATAGGTTTTGGAATGGCTGTTTTCTCAGCTTATCTTTTAGATAAAATATTAAAAACTAGCAGAAAAACATTTTTTGTAATTGAGATGCCAAGTTATAAAGTCCCTCTTTTGAAAAATGTGGCATTAACAGTTCTAGAAAAAACCAAAACATTTGTTTTTGAAGCAGGTAAGATAATTTTAGCCATCTCTATTGTGCTTTGGGTTTTGGCATCTTACGGTCCAGGAAAAGAATTTAATGATGCTGAAACCATTGTTGAAGAAACCTATCCTGAGCTTCAAGGTGAGCAACTGGAAAACAAAGTTGCTGCTTATAAACTAGAGCACTCTTTTATTGGTATTGTTGGTAAAGCTATCGAGCCAGCAATTCGACCATTAGGATACGATTGGAAAATTGGTATTGGTATTGTAACATCGTTTGCTGCACGTGAAGTCTTTGTCGGAACTTTAGCCACCATTTATAGTGTTGGAAGTGCTTTAGACGATGACGATAAAACCATAAAAAACCGAATGGCAAATGAAGTACATGATAATGGAGACAAAGTATTTACTTTGGCTTCAGGTATTTCGTTATTGCTTTTTTATGCTTTTGCAATGCAATGTATGAGTACTTTAGCCATTGTAAAACGTGAAACCAATACGTGGAAATGGCCAATTATTCAACTATTCGGCATGTCATTTATAGCGTATGTAGTAGCATTAATAGCATTTCAAATTTTAAAGTAATGAGTGAACTTTTTCAAAATATTATGATTGGAATTATTGGCTTTTTAGCCATTGTCTTTTTAGTGAGAAAGTTTGTATGGTCTCCTAAAAAGAAAAACTCCAAATCTTGTGGGAGTGATGGTTGTGGATGCTAATTAAAAAAGCCTCCAAACTTGCGCCACTAAAAACGTCACGATAAACCCTAAAATTACTGGTAAAATTGAAGCCACAGCTGTCCATTTAGCACTTTTGGTTTCTTTATAAATGGTATAAATAGTGGTGCTGCAAGGGTTGTGAAGCAAGCTAAATAACATCAAATTAATTGCTGTAAGTAAGGTCCAACCACCAGCTCTTAAAATATCTCCTGTAGCATCCATTGAATCGAGTTCAAACATCACTCCAGCACCTTCTCCTCCAGCAATTCCAGTTGCCATGACTGTAAGCATTAAAATAGTAGGAATTACAATTTCATTTGCTGGAATTGCCACGATATAAGCCAATAAAATAACACCATTTAATCCCAATAACCAGCCAAAGCCATCAAACGACTCAATGAGCCATACAGCAATGCTTACATCACCAATATAAATATTTGAAATCAACCAAATGACTGCTCCTGCAGGTGCTGCAAAAACAATAGCTCTCCATAACACAATTAAAGTTCTATCTATTAAAGAAGTGTAAAGTGTTTTCCAAAAACGAGGTGGTCTATATGGTGGCAATTCTAAGTTAAAAGTAGACACTTCACCTTTTAAAACAGTTTTTGATAAAGCCCAAGACGTTAAAAACATAAAAGCCATACCTAAAACTGCAATTCCAATGACTGATAATAAAGCAGCGACACTTGAAAACGATGAAGGTACTACAGCTCCAATAAAAATAGTTGCAATTAATATTTGTGTTGGCCAACGTCCATTACAAAGCGAAAAATTATTGGTGATAATTGCAATGAGTCGTTCTCTAGGACTGTCAATAATTCTAGTAGCAACAACACCTGCGGCATTGCAGCCAAAACCCATACTCATGGTTAAGGCTTGCTTTCCATGAGCTCCAGATTTTTTAAATAAACTGTCTAAATTAAAAGCTACTCGAGGCAAATAACCAAAATCTTCCAAAAGAGTAAATAACGGAAAGAAAATGGCCATTGGAGGCAGCATTACTGCAATTACCCAAGCTACTGCCAAATACACACCATCGATTAAAAATCCATCAAGCCACCAAGGCATTCCAATACTTGATGCGCCACTTTTTAAAGCTGGATGAATGGTATCCAATAACAAACTAGCCAACATAGATGAAGGATAATTGGCTCCAATAATGGTGAGCCATAAAACCACTCCTAAAATGAGGAACATGATAGGAAATCCAAAGGTTTTACTTGTTACAATTTTATCGATTCTAGAATCTAACCGAAATCTCTTTTTTCCTGTTTCGGTTTGCACACTATCTTTAACAATATTGGCAGCATCAGCATAAATACCTTCTGTCAAATTATCGTGAAAATCGTCGCCTATTTGCCAACGCAATTCGTTTGATAATTCTATAATATGTTCAATGTTTTTCTTGCTCATAATTAGACTAATTCGCCAGTTTTTAGGGCTTCAATAATTTGCGTATCGCCTTCCAATAATCTAAAGGCAATCCATCTGCTATTCGCTATTCCTGGAAATTCTTTTTCAATTTCTTCGCTTAACTTTTTAACTGCTTTTTCAATATTTGGTGGCACATTTTTAATGCGATGTGGTTTGCATACAATTGTGCCATTAGCCACTTCTGAAATGGTTTGAATAAGCTCTGGAATTCCTTCTTTATACCTTGCACTAGTAGCAACCACAGGAATTCCTAAATCTCTTGCTAGCGTTCTTTGATCAATGACAATGTTGTTGCGTTTTGCTTCATCCATTAAGTTGAGGCATAACACAGCTTTATCAGTTATTTCTAAGATTTGGAGCACTAAATTTAAGTTACGTTCTAACCTATTGGCATCAGCAACAATAACTGTAACATCAGGTCTTCCAAAGAGTAAAAAGTCTCTTGCCACTTCTTCGTCAGTTGACATGGATAATAGCGAATAGGTTCCTGGTAAATCCACTAGTTTATACTTCTGCTCGTTATACTGAAAACCGCCTTCTGCTCTAGTAACGGTTTTTCCAGGCCAATTTCCTGTGTGTTGTCGTAATCCTGTTAAGGCATTGAAAACAGTGCTTTTACCTGTATTTGGGTTTCCAGCTAAGGCCACAACAAAGTCGAAATTCTCAGTGTTAATACCAAGCTTTTTTAATCCTTCAGCATTAAAATGTGCACAGGTTTCGCAAGCGCTTTTTACAACTTTAGTATCCATGTTCTAATTTTTTAATAAGAATTTTTGAAGCTTGATCTTTTCGTAACGCAATCGATGTGCCTTTTACCAAATAAGCATGTGGTTCGCCTAACGGATTTAATAAATCTATCTTGATTTTTGAGCCTTTTACAAAGCCTAAATCCAATAATCGTCGTCGGCTTTCGCCTCTACTTTCTTTTGATATTCCAATGATTTCAGCTTCTTCATCTTCTTGTAAACCAGATAAACGCGCAATATTATCTTCAATGGCAACTTCCTTTTCTATTGGCAAAACAGTAAGATTTGAAGCCACAATTGGCGCCAACACAAATTCCTCGCCTTCTGAATGAAATACAATACGTGTGTTATTGTTTTCAACAACTTTAATTAGAGATCCAATATGAATGTTTTCGGCAAGTATTTGTTTATAAATAACTTCTGGTTCGTCTTCAATATGTGTGATTCTCGCGATGGAATTTACAGATAGCAATGGTAATTCAACACCTTCAATTTCTGCAACTTTACCTGTTTTTGTTGGAATGGGATCACCATGAGGATCAAACTTCGGGTTACCAAGCTGAGAGGCTAATTTATTGGTTTCGTCATGACTTAGTTTATGCTCCATACGCTCAGCTCTATCATGCCATTCGTTTTTATGAAATCCTGTTTTATCAGCCAGATAACGTTCCCAAAGTCGGTGAACTCTAATAATTCTCAAGGCATATTCATGACCTTCTTCAGTAAGTTTTAAAGCGTCTTTATCAAAATACACTAAGTTGTTGATAGACATTTTTTGTATCGCTTCAACAATGCTCTTGTTTTTAAAGTTTAAGACCTCAACCAATGTCTTAGTGTCCACTTTATTACCAGAATTTTCAAAGTGATACAGTTGCTTTAGGATGTCTTCAATAATTACTTTTTCGTTGCTTTTAAAATTCTTTTGAAGCAGCCAAAACCAACCTTTTGTTGGTCTGAATAACAGGAACAACAAAATGGCAATGCCGAAAAAGATGATAAGTGCTGATATTGGATTGTAATCGTTCATACTATACACTTAAATAAAGATTTTCTGCGACGTTTTTGGAAATGGTCATGGTTTTTGATTTGGTTTCAATAGTAAGCGACTCATCAAAAGGTTCAAAGTCAACTATTTTTACTGTATCACCTAAAGCCAATTCGTTTTTGTTTAAATACTTTAAAAATGCTTTTGAAGAGTCTTTAACGCTTATTAAAACACCTTGACTTCCAATACTAATATCTAAAATGCTTTTGCTTTTTATTTTGGTGTAATTGCCATGTTTATCTGGAATTGGGTCACCATGAGGATCATGTGTTGGATTGTCTAAAAAATCATCAAGCTTGTCAATTAATTTTTCAGATTTAATATGCTCTAGTTGTTCAGCTATTTCATGAACCTCATCCCAAGAGAAATTCAGTTTATTCACTAAAAATGTTTCCCACAAGCGATGCTTTCTTATTACAGACATCGCTGTTAAACGACCTCTTTCTGTTAAACTAACGCCTTGATACTTGATGTAATTAGCCAACTCCTTTTCGGCTAGTTTTTTAACCATATCAGTCACGGAAGATGCTTTTGTTTCTATCTGTTCTGCAATGGCATTGGTACTTACAGCGTCATTACCCTGTTTTTCTAAATGATAAATAGCTTTTAAATAATTCTCTTCAGATAAAGTTGTCATGACAAAATAATTTATGCAAAGATACAATATTTACTTTAATTTAAATATATTTTTAGTCTTATCTAAATTTTAATTTATATTTGCATAAAAATTTAATGAATGAGGTTTTCTGTATTATTATTTTTATTGGTTAGTTTAAGCCTTCAAGCTCAAAATAATTATGAAATTAATGGTCGTGTTGTGTCTGAAAATGAAGGCTTGCCTTATGTGAGTGTTTATGTTAAAGGAACAACTATTGGTACAACAACAGATGATTTTGGCAACTTTAAACTAACCAATCTCTCACAAGGAAGATACCATATCATTGCTTCTTTTGTAGGTTACAAGACAGTATCAAAAATGATAAATGTTTCGGCAGATATTGATGGGTTAACTTTTAACTTAGAGTTTGATGATTCCTTAGGTGAAGTTGTAGTTACTGGCACCTTAAAACCAGTTAGCAGATTGGAGAGTCCTGTTCCTGTTGAAATTTACTCGCCTGCTTTTTTCAAAAAAAACCCAACGCCAAATATTTTTGAAGCCCTTCAAAATGTAAATGGTGTAAGACCACAGCTAAACTGTAATGTATGTAATACAGGTGATATTCATATAAATGGTCTTGAGGGTCCATACACTTTAGTTTTAATTGATGGAATGCCAATTGTTAGCGGATTATCAACAGTTTATGGTTTGTCTGGAATTCCTAATTCTTTAATAGAACAAGTGGAAATAGTAAAAGGACCTGCTTCTTCTTTATATGGAAGTGAAGCTGTTGGAGGTCTTATCAATATTATAACCAAGCTGCCAGAAAACGCACCAATAGTTTTTGCAGATTCCTATATCACTGGTTGGGGAGAATTTAATCTGGATGCAGGTTTTAAAGCTAAAATTGGCAATAAGGCAACGATGCTCTTCGGAAGTAATTATTATAACTACAGTAATCCTATTGATAATAACAACGATAATTTTACAGATGTCACCTTGCAAGATCGTATCTCAGTGTTCAATAAATGGGATTTCAAAAGAAAAGAAAATAGGACCTTATCAGTTGCTGGACGCTTTTTTTATGAAGATCGTTGGGGAGGAGAAATGCAATGGAATAAAAGTTTTAGAGGTGGAAACGAAGTTTATGGTGAAAGCATCTATACAAAACGTTATGAACTTTTAGGAATATATCAATTGCCAATTAATGAAAAAGTGAATTTTCAGTTTTCGTATTCAGATCATGATCAAAATTCTGTTTACGGAAATACGCCTTATTTAGCAAAACAACGCATTGGTTTTGGGCAGTTAATTTGGGATAAACCATTAAACAATCACGATTTATTATTTGGTGCTGCCTTGCGTTACAATTATTACAATGATAATACAACTGCTACAGTTGAAGCTGATAAAATCACAATTCCATCGCTTTTTGTACAGGATGAAATAACCTTGTCAAAAAAACAGACACTGCTTTTAGGTTTAAGATACGATTATGATAATCGTCATGGTTCCATTTTCACACCTAGAATAGCTTATAAGCTTAAACCAACAGAGAATGATGTTTTTAGAATAAATGCTGGTACAGGATTTAGAGTTGTTAATCTATTTACCGAAGAACATGCTGCACTTACAGGCGCAAGAGATGTTATCATTGAAGAAGCATTAAACCCTGAGCGATCTTATAACATAAACATTAACTATTTAAAAAAATTATACACCAAAAAAGGAATGATTTTTACGTTTGATGCCTCTGCTTGGTACACACACTTTACAAATGCCATTATTCCAGATTACGACACCAATCCAAATCAGATTATTTATGATAATTTAGATGGTTATTCAACCTCAAAAGGTTTCAGTTTTAACGTTGATGCTGTTGTCGCGAATGGCATTAGAGGAAGCATTGGTGCTACTTTTCAAGATGTGTCTCAAACAGAAAACAGCAATAAAACGCGACAAATTTTAACAGAAAAATTTACTGCAACTTGGGCTTTATCATATAAGCATTATCCAACAAATATAACCTTAGATTATACTGGAAATGTATATGGACCAATGCGATTACCTATACTTGGAGAGTTAGATCCCAGAAAAGAATTTTCGCCAACTTGGAGTATTCAAAATATTCAATTTACTTATGATGGTTTTAATAATTTTGAAATTTATGCTGGTGTTAAAAACGTATTGAATTGGACACCAAATAAAGGCAACCCATTTATTATTGCCAGGGCAAATGACCCATTTGATGAAAATGTTGAGTTTGATTCAGAAGGTAATGTAGTGGCTACGCCTGAGAACCCTTATGCAATGACTTTTGATCCTTCTTATGTTTATGGACCTAATCAAGGCAGACGTTTATTTTTTGGTTTAAGGTATGTATTGGATTAATAATGGCAAATGGCATTAGTAGAATTCTTGTTATAAAGTAACTAAAACACATAACAAAGGCAGTAAATATATTTGTCCATTTCTAAGAGTAAAAAATATTAAACAGCTTGTTTCAATAATTCTTTTTCTTTAGCTTCAACCACTTCTTCTTTATAAAAGGAATTTAGCAAGACTTTACATTGAGCAGCAAGTGCTTGTGCTAATGGTGGAGGAACAGCATTTCCAACATGCTCACATCTTTTTGAGTGATTTCCAAAAAAAACATAATCCAATGGGAATCCTGAAATAACTGCAGCCTCTCTTACAGTGATACTTCTATGCTCTTTTGGGTGAACAGGGAAATTACTATGTCCAGGAACTAAAGTTGGAGCTAACTTATCCATGTGCAATCTCATAGTATTCCCTCTTGAGTAAAAACTACTTATTTTTAAATCTTCTGGCAACATATCCATGACATCAGTAATATTACCGCCTTCTGGAATATATTTGAACCTATCAACGGTTTTCTTAGAGTGGTTCATAGGGACATTATCCAAATCGTTTTTGTTCTTATAATTAATTGTAGAAAAAACCTCTCTTAATGTAACAGGTTTTTCAAATTCTGAATTTTGATGTTCGATTTCTAGTTTTGTTGAAATTTCTTGGGAATGAAATTTTGGTTTCGGAAATTCAAAGTTAAAATCTATGTCGTCCCTTACTGCAACTATTATAACTCGCTCACGTTTTGTTGCTGCTCCATACCATGCAGTATTTAATACTTTGTGTTTAACCTTGTAACCTAAAGTTTCATATAAAGCATAAATGTCGTCAACAACAGATATCAAATAGTTGTTTTTTTTGATTTCTTTTACCAATTTTTCTTTTTCTTTCCTCAGGTTTAGACCTTCTTGTTCAAACTCTTCAGATAGCTTATTTTTCTTTCTTAAATCAGATTTTTGACCCTTGAAATTTTCTAATTTTTGCCAAATATCATCAACTTGTTCTTTAATTTCTTTTGGAGTGTCAGGTTTTAATACTTTACCATTTAAAAATGCTTTTACATTTTCTATGATACTAATTTTAGGTTTGGTTATTTCAACCAACTCCAATTGCTTGTGATAAAAATAATTTCTTTCATCGTTTGGTGAACGCTCTCCTGCCAAACTAAATCCTTTACAGACTATTCCACCAAACATCACATCTAATTCTCCACTTTTTAAATCTATATTTTTTAACAAATTTTCTGTATCAATGTCTAACACACTCTTTTCATCAATGTAAGCAGTATCTTTAATTTCTGGATTATTGTATAAAAGTGTTTCTATACAATGTGGATTGATATCATTAACATAAACTGATTTAAATCCTGCTTCTTTAAAACCAATATGTGAACCTCCTGCGCCAACAAAAGTTTCA
Organism: Bacteroidia bacterium; assembly: GCA_030429955.1. Lineage (GTDB taxonomy): Bacteria > Bacteroidota > Bacteroidia > Flavobacteriales > Flavobacteriaceae > CAJQLB01. The sequence continues at coordinate 2,176 of JAUIGO010000014.1, read as the reverse complement.
AAAACTGTAAATCTTTCTTTCATTATAAAATTTTATTAAAATCCGATAGAAATTTTTGAGCAATAGAATGCTTCTTTATTTTATCCTTTAATGCTTTATCAGTCAATACTGATGGATTATAAATTAATTTCCTTTCAGCGCTTTTCTTTTTAAAAGCAATACATCCAAAATCATCTCTAATCAAATTGAGCCATTACGATAAATATCTTGTTCCTGATTGTGTCAAAAATAACACATCTCTATTAGAAAATTTAATTCTAATATCATAATTAATTTCAGGCAAAGATTTATTTAAATTATGAGGCGATTCTTCAAAATAGTCTATTAATAAATCAACGTAAGGCTTGATATATGATTTGTATATGAGTATGAGAAAATCTTCATATTCTAAATCAATCATTCTAAACGCTGCTGATACTGGTAAATTATTTGAATCAACTAATCTTAACGAGGATGCTGTAATCCAAGCATTTCTCCAATTTCCATTATTTATTGCTTCTGTTTGTTTTAGTTTTTGTTCAACTTCCTGTCTATTGATTCTTTTAGCTCCTTTTAGTTTTAGCAAAGAAACATATTTCAAAAGCGCATAAATTTCAAAAAATCTGTTGTCTCTAACATAATATTGAGATATGCTGGTTAAACTATCTTCATTTATGGTTGATAGTTCTTGGATTTCTTTACTAGAAATTTTTCTTATAACATTACTAGATTCGTTAATTTCAAAAATTAATGTAGAGTCTGGATATTTAAACTTCCCTATATTAAAACTATTGTTTTTAAATGCAGAAGAAGGAATTAAAAGAATACTATTAAAAAGCTCATAATACTTCCATCCTTTAGGTGAAATATTGTTTTCATAAAAGTATTCATATTGTAATACCTGACCAATTCCTCTAACATAATCTGTGACTCCTATATCTCCAGCCTTACATTCAATTATAGCTCTTATTGCGTCATTGTAAACTAAAGTGAAATCCGCATAAATTCCATTAATATATTTATCTTCATGAATAAGCTCTAACTTTGTCAAATCTGCTTCTAAATTCAATAACGATAACATATCTTTTTTAATGTCATCGTTTTTTATTATAAGGTCGTGAATATGTTTTTCTCTGGCAGATTCTTCTTTATCAATCATACTAATGCACAAGTTTTCAACTTTCTCTAAAGATATTTTAAAATTAACTAATTTACAAACATTAAAATCCTCTCTCCTTCTGCAACTGCTCATAAGCTTCTTGTACTTGTCTGAACTTTTCTTCAGCGCCTTTTTGGTGTTCTTCTCCTAAGTGAATCACTTTATCAGGATGGTATTTTTTAGCCATTTTTCTGTAAGCAGCTTTAATCTCATCAACTGTAGCAGATTTATTAATTTCTAAAATTTTATAAGCATTATCACTACTATTATAAAACATGGCTTTAATACTCTCAAAATCCTTTGAACTGATTCCTAAATAACCTGAAATGGTATAAATCTGTCTGATTTCATTTTCGGTTACATGAGTGTCAGCTTTTGCAATTCCGAATAAAAAATGAAGCAGTTGTAAACGCGATGGATGATCCATCATTTGTTGTATTTGCATGCAAACTTGACGTGTAGAAATATTTTGCTTGCTAATACTTTTAAAGAGTTTAAAGGCGTGGTTTGCGCGCTCTTTTCCATACATGTTAGTGAATTGCTGACGTACAAAATCCAGTTCGCGTTGGTCTTGTTTGTCGTCTGCTTTGATGACTATTGAAGCTAAAATTAATAAACTGACTTCAAAATCACCAGATTTGGTTTTAGGTTGTTCCTGACGATCATGATTCCGAGCAGTTCTGTAATTCGGCCTTCTTCCTGTTTGTCGTTCACCTAATAAAGGATTGTTTTTCCCGTCTGTCATTGCGTCTATTAAGCTTCCTAATGCCAAACCAATAATAGCACCTATTGGGCCTCCAAACGACCAACCTAGCGAAGCTCCAATCCATTTTGATACACTCATGTACTCTTATTTTAATTGATTTCAAATATACTATTGTTAGTTGAGTTTTTAAGTTCATTGTTACATAAAGAATGTAATTTATTAAGTTGTTTGTTGTTGATTTGTTGATATTCCAAAAACTTAAAATTTCGTTAAAAGACTGGCTACTGAACACTGCCTACTGAAGACTTTTCCGTATCTTTGCAGTCTACATT
>JAUIGO010000115.1 GCA_030429955.1 Bacteroidia bacterium | reverse complement strand
CAAATAAGTATGAATGAAAAAACAATCCCTAGAATACCAAGAGCCAATAAAACACCCCAATTTTTACTGCCATATTTTTTTATATCCAAAGCAAAGCTAATGGCGGCAACCGAACGAAATAAAATGATAAAACCTATATAAAAAGCCAGCACACTAATGGATAGGGCAGGATGGATTAACAAAGATGTACCAACAATAAATGTAATGATACCGAATGCCAAGGACCAACCCCAATTTTCCAATTGATGCCTGTTGGATATTGAAAAGATTATTTCCGACAAGCCACCAAATAAAAATGAAAGCGCAAAAAGAATGGATAAGGTCAATAATGAACCGGCTGGCGATAAAAACACAATGACGCTAACAATAACAAAAAATAATCCTACCAATACAGGTATATACCAATGTTTGATAGCTTCTTTAATAGATTTAAAAAATGTTGTTTCCATGGTTGTTATTTTAATACTTGTTAATTTGGTTATGATATGTGAACCTTTACCTATTCTTTAAATAAAAGAAGAAACTGGTTCTTGATTACAGTTTAAAAGTTAGTACAGGACGTCTTGAATGGTTTGCAAGATTTTCAGAAATACTGCCTTTGATTAAATGATTCAAACCTTTTCTGGCATTTGTTATCACAACCAAAGCATCAGCGTTTGTTTCGTCTGCATATTGAATCACGCCATCTTCAATAGTATATCCAGCTATGAAGTCTACTTTATTCGATCCACCAGCCATTTTAAATTCTTCTGCTTTTCTTTTGAACTCTTTGGAGCTCAAGAAACCATTGTTAGGTCTGTTGACATATACAGGATGTACCTTGCTTCCTAATTTTGAGAGCAATTGGCTTGCTTTCTTATAAGCGTTTACGCTTTCTAAACTCATGTCTGTTGCCAATACCACGTTGTTGAGGTCGAAATCTTTAGGTTCGGTTTTAACAATTAGTACAGGTGTGCTGCTGTTTCGAACCATTTTCTCAGCATTGGATCCTGCAAAAATACCATCTTGAAGCGTTATGCCTTGTGAACCCATAATAATTAAGTCTGCATTTAATTCTTTGGCTACAGCGTCAACTTCTTTATAAACTTTATGTTTTTTTATAACAGGTATCACATCTACACCATCCAGGTAATCTTTTTCCAAAAAAGTTTCGAATCTTTTTTTCGCTAGTGAAAGCATGAAAAACATTTCATTTTTGCTTTCATTGCTTGAAATGGAAATTAAAGCATCAGACAATTCCAGCATGTGCAATACATGTAGGGTTGCATCGTGTTTTTTAGCTAATATGGCACCTGTTTGAAGTGCAAATTCTGATTGTTGTGAAAAATCAACAGGTATGATTATGTTTTTCATGGTACTAAGTTTTGATTTTTATTTAATTAGTGTTTAAGTTTTTATTTATATTAATGAACTTAAGTCATTTTTTTAATGTTATGAACAACGCCTCCATCCACCAAAATATCTGTACTTGTAATAAAACGTGCAGCATCGCTAGTTAGAAAGTAAATAACATCTGCAACGTCTTCTGGTTGGCCATTTCTTTTTAAAGGTGTGGCTTGTTTGATTTTCTCCATGCGTTCTGGATGTTCTTGTGCAGCTTTTAAAGCCATGGGCGTTTCAATGACTCCAGGAGAAACAGATACAATTCTCGCTCCTTTTTCTCCCCATTTATTAGCGTTTTTAATTGTTAATAGTTGTACACCTCGTTTGACAAAGTTATACATCACGTCTGAATCATTATTTACAAATTTACTTACAATATCAAATGAATCTGATGCTTGTGGATTTACAAGGGCATCATCATATATTTCGTTGGGAGGCACAGTGTGTGCCATCATGGAAGCTAATAAAACAGCTACC
>JAUIGO010000114.1 GCA_030429955.1 Bacteroidia bacterium | reverse complement strand
TGGGTTACTCGATACTGCCGTAAAATAAGAAAATGGCGCTAAATTAAAATTAGCTTCGCCCGAATCAGTCATAACCCATGCAATTGGACGCGGAATAATGGTTTGCGTCATTAAGTGGTAAATTTGCACTGGTGAAAAGTCAGAAAAATTAAGATTCATAACAAGGCTTTAAATTAGGTTTTTAGAAAACTAGCGTACCATAATAACTTTAAATTCCTAGCAACGTAAATAGCCTGAATTAGAACTTTCGGACTGGAAAAATGTTGGTTAGTTATTTACAAAAAAGAAAAACGGATAATAAAAACTGAGAGTAAGCTGCTTAAATAAAAAATATGATATCTTGAAAAAACCTTAGTTTCTTGTGACATTCTAATGCGTTCTATAAATGAATTATCTTTAACAAACGAATTATCGAGTTTAGAGCCAAAGATTGAACGTTATAGTAAGCGCTTCAATTTTTGGAGAAAAACTGTTTTTTGGATGCCCATTACTTTAACACTAATTCAATTGATAGCTTTAAATCAGAAAATAAGCTTTGATTTAAGTCTTTATCACAACTGGAAATCTGTTCCTGAAGTTTTTGTTGTACCAATGACAGCTTTTTCATTTTGTATTGCTATTACAGGCCTATACGGTTTGTATTTGAGAAGTTTACAAACCGAAAGCCAATTAATCAAAGCTCACCAACAAGTATCAATATCTGAGAAACAATTTGCACTAGCGCAAGCTCAGTTCAGGGACATATCAGAAAGAAACAATTTCTCTAATTACATTGAGCACTACAATCACTTTAAAAATACTATACAAACAATATCTGAAGAAGTATTAGCAAAACACGGTAATGCAAGCTTATTTAATTCGGTTAACATTGAGACTGTTAGACTGTACAAAAAGGTTTTTCCTGAAAACATGCCTGATCATGGAGTTAAGTATTATTATAGGCAATTACCTGAAAGTACATTTGATTGTTCCAAGTTTAATAAGCATATCAAGGAATCTAGCGTCCAACTTAAAAAGTTTTATTCAAATGAAAATGGCTGTGAATATGCTCTATTTGCATATTCGAAAGCGTTTAAAGAAGCATACAACATGCTTTCAATACTTGGATTTGATAGAAGTTTTGCTCCTGATTATGAACTGAGTTTTGAGGAATCAAGGACAGATTACATTCCAAAAGCAAGAATGGCTTTAGTGATATTAATTGAATCTTGGTGCATGGATGATAAAGGGGGTTATCAATGTCTGTCCTCATTAAACCTATTGCTGGACGAGCTAAAACACTTCCAAAATTTATGTGAACAAGAATAAAATTAAAGTTGAATCGTTAAAAGCCAAACGTATGTTTGGCTTTTTTATCATAGTAAAGCGTATTAATGTGTTTTCTTCACTCCGTAACGCACCATATCTTTACCATTTTCATACACTTCTTGGGATACCCAACGACCAAGCAATAATTGATGCTTATCATCTAACACCGCAATAAATGGGCGACCATCACTGTTATTTGTAGCAAGTGCCACACCTTCAACATTTTTAAGGCCTAAACCACCATTTTCAACTAACAGTAAAAACGCTTCTAGTTCATCTAATGTATTAATCAGTTCGTTATCTTTAATCATGTTTGCTGCTCTAGAGTATCAATGCGCGTAGGGTAACAGGTTTGTGCATCAGGTGAAATTACATAAAGGCTCACAAGCAACACTTGAACAATTAATATACACAACACCACAAATACGTTACATCTATTTATCACAATAAAAACGTAAGCAGTTAAGCTTACGCACGTTTCTTTCGCGTTTACCGATTGAGATAGGTAAACGGTTCATTTTCATATGCATTATGCAGCAACTTTTGAAATGCTTGAGACTGTGAAAATTGCATATTGGCA
>JAUIGO010000113.1 GCA_030429955.1 Bacteroidia bacterium | reverse complement strand
TTATTTGGTATTGAACGACTTATCCAAGAAGTTATTCCGCGTAAAATTGAAGCTGGGTTTGAACCACAAAGCCCTGTGCCAGAATCAAAACTAGATACGCGTCCAATTAAGCCTAAAAAGCCGAAGAAACCGAAAAAGCCAAAAGAAAACGCGAGTACCAACGACAAAGTAAAAGCTGAAGCAAAAGCGGCAAGTAAGCCAAAAAAGAAAAGCAGTTCACACAATGCTAAGCCCAAAAATGGCGAAAAACCAAAGCAAAACAGCAAAGGCAGAAGTGATAATAACGGACAAGCTAAGCGCCCGAAACGAAAGCCAAATAATGTGAAATTTAAAGCAAACAAATAACAGAAAGCCAGCATTAGCTGGCTTTTTTATGTTCTTGCTATCGTGGATTCATAACACGTTAAAAAGTCGGAGTTCTATTTTTCTTTAAAAATAATAAATAACATAATTATCGAATCTGGGATCATAATCGAGTTTCTTACACAATTTAGCATCTAGTTGACTAGAAGTACTCTGTAAAGTCTAGTATTTTTGTGAACCACAAAAACAGGATGAATCATCAATTAGAATTAACGGTTCTCAGTTAATTCAAACTAAATATCTCCTCTACAGTGACATTAAAAAAGATCGCCAGCTTCAAAGCAATTGTTACCGAAGGTGTAAACCGGCCGGTTTCAATCGTACTAATCGTTTTTCTAGACACACTAATAGCATCAGCTAATGCTTGCTGTGATATCTTATGTTCAGCACGTAACACAGCAATACGATTTTTAACCTCACTCATATCTAACGTTCGCCATATTCGTGTGAATTTTCAATATCTTGATTATCTTTGAAATTTCGCCATAAAATGTAGCCTCCCTGTGCACCAAACATACATCCAATACACAGTTTTGCCGCATATTTAAGGGTAAAGTAATGCGCAAGCCAATCATCAAAAAGCATAAAAACAAATAAAGCGATTACGGCGCCTGTGGCAGCATAACTATATGATGTTTGATAAACATGTTTTAAATATTCATCATCATATCTTTCCGTCATGTGTTTAAGGCTCTTAGCACTCCAATACAATATCAATAAGAATAATATGGCACCCAAAGTTCCCCAAAATGCATTAAAGGTAAATCCAAAGCTGGTATAAATAGCGTCGACTGTAAAAAATAACCCAACAGCAAAAATTATTTTCGCCGTAATTAGTAAATTTCGTTCTTGTTTTAAAATAGCAGTCATAATTATCATTCCTTAGCATTGCACTGCAAATATTTGGTCTTTATAAACCACCCACTGACGGCACTCTTATAAACTAATATCACTTTACCAAAGCCACTATATCCATCTTTTGGAATACGTCTTTGGTGTATTCATCTTTGTATTAAGCTGTCAAAAGTAACATTAAATTGATAATGACCAATTAAACATCGCTTCAATAAGATGACAAAATGGCTAAGACAAATTAGCCTTTTCTAAATACTTTCAATTTATCAACCAATGCAAGATGTCCATTATGTAACTTTGCACTCAGCTCAAATACTCTCTTTAACTTTGATATTTAAATTCTATCCGCCAAAAGTGTAACCCCTAGGTATCACCAAATCAATCATTTTGTAACCTTAAGGTATCTTTTTGATACATTAAGGTATCAAAAAATAGTTATTCATTTCACTCGTTAGTGAAATAACCTTTAAATAATGTGCCTGCCCTGTACTTACAGTGATCAAACAAACTTTGATTTAACTAGGTCACATTTAATTTATACGTTTTATTATGTTTTCTCATTATCGTTAAATTAGAAAAGCGATACTCAAACCGAACCATAAACTCCATTCAGTTTTTAGAAACTAATGCAATTAACAGCTTAATTGAAAATAACACAACAATAGTATTGAGATCGATTATCATTTGGATTACGATACGCAACAATTTTAGTCACTTGTGAATTTAGG